>JBCBZU010000075.1:0-7580 GCA_039815165.1 Pseudomonadota bacterium | reverse complement strand
GCCTAAAAGCAAAATCATCTTCCGTGCAAAGGTCTCATGGTTAAATTTAAAATAGTAAATTCCGCCTTGTTTATTTTTACACTTAAGTGCTATCGGCTAACCTTATGTTATAGCTTCGATATAAAATAGTAATGATAACAAGTAACAATACTGCACCGACTGCATTATGTCCAACCGCTATCGATAGCGGTAAAACAAAAATCACATTGCTGATGCCCAGCATCAACTGTAGCAACAGTACACCGAGCAAAGCCAAAGCCCAGTAATGAACACTGCCCACCCCTGTACGCCACAGCATAATAAATGAAAAACCGACCGCCAGTGTCACGACTATTGCACCTGCCCTGTGTGTCAGGTGAATAGCTGTTCTGGCATTATTGTCTAATTGGCCGCCCAGATAATTAGGGCCAATATCCTGCCACACATCAAAACCGGCCTTAAAATCCGTAGGCGGTAACCACTGGCCATAACAAAGCGGTAGATCAGGGCAGGCTAGAGCCGCATAGTTTGAGCTTACCCAGCCGCCGAGTGCAATTTGGATGATGACCAATAGCAAGGTTACAATCAGAATGGGTTTTGCGCTGTTTAAACGCCGCTGTTGGGCAATACCCATTATCCACTGCTTTGCACCCAGGCGTTGCACCAATAGCCATATGACCGACAGGGTTGCAAAACCGCCTAGCAGATGGGCCGTCACTACCTTGGGCCACAACTTTAAGGTCACCGTCCACATACCAAAAGTGGCTTGTAGAATAATCAGGCAAAGCAGAAAAACACAGTGTTTTATCGGCAGTTGCGTTGTGTGTAAAGAACGTGAGCGATACAGGGCAAGGGTGGTAATCACCAGTGCTAGCAAGCCAAGGCTGCCGGCAAAATAACGATGAACCATTTCCGGCCAGGTTTTATCTAATTCGACCGGTGTATCTGGAAATTTAATTTCCGCTTTGGCGATTTCTTCGGCATCGTTGGGCCATAGTAAATGCCCATAACAACCTGGCCAATCAGGGCAACCCAGACCGGCATCGACCAAGCGCGTAAATGCACCCAACACAACCACAAAAATGGCTAATATAAACGCTGCTAAGGCTAAGCGATACAATAGTTTGTGCTCAATATCTTTTCTAAAAAAATGCGTCCGCATGGATATTTGCGCCTATTTATCGTAGGTAAATTTTAGTAATTTTTTTAAATCATCCAGTAGATTCTGCCCTGTGTGTTGTTCGCCATAGCGCATCATGGCGTAGCCTTCCTGATCGATAAGATAAAAATAACCACTGGCTGATTTTGGCGCATCGTTTTTTTGTAGCCACTGCGTCAATGCGTCAATATTGCTGTTCACGATAATACTATTGGGATGTTCTTGGGTTAATTTTTTTATTTGGCCATGGGGCAGTTCATCCAGTAGCAATAAAATTCGCTCAACTCGGTAGGCATCTTGCGCCAGGCGAATATGCACTTGTCGAGTGAGGTAGAGAAAGTTAGCGCAAGGGTCTTTGCAAGGGCTATCAACCGGGACCAATATTCGCCAGCGTTTGTCATTGCCTTGATATAGTCTGGTTAATTTGTCTTGCTCATTGAGGTTTAGTTCCAAATCAGCGATGGGCAAAGGACTCTCTAACAGATCCCCTTTATTAGTGGTATTGCCTGAAACACCCCAGCCCGTATGAAACATAATGTAGGCAAGCACCATAGGCGCGAAGATAAGCACCATAATAAGTAGGGCATATAAACGGCTACGCCCTGGATTGACTGTTTTTTCGATCATTCAGTTTGCTTGTCTCTGTTGTTTTTTACTTCTTTATACAAGAGTCGTAAGTATAAGGCGACCAGTGCCAAAGCCATAGCAAACCATTGAACAGCATAGCCACGATGCTTTTCTGGTCCAGCATTGGTAATTTGCCAGTCTGCGAGCAATGCGCCGGGGCTGTTATCATCGATACGCAATAACAGGGGATATACCTCTGTACCCAAACTTTGTTTTACGGACTCGAGACTTAAACTGAGCACACGCTTTGGCCACTCTGCACCCCAGTCGCTTTTGCTCTGCTTAAAAAGGGCATTTTCGGGTAGGGTGTAAAGATAACCGCTGACGCTGACACTGCCTGTTGGCGTTTCAATGGCAGGCAACTGGTCGCGCATAGCCGAGGCGGGAATCCAGCCTCGATTAACCAATAGGGTGTTCATGCCTTTACTCTCCATTAAGTACAAGGGCATAATGACTTGATAACCATTTTGTCCCTTGAAGGAGCGATTGTCCAACAGCCAGTAACGCTGGTTATCAAAGTAGCCTTTTTCAGCGACTGATTGATAGGCTGTATCTTGGGTATCCATTAACGCGGCTATAGTCGTTGCTGGTAACTCTCGCTGTTGTTGGTAAACTAACTGCCGCTGCTGTTTTTCAGCCGCTCTGTCGAGCTGCCAAAAGCCCAGACGAAGTAGCACAGGCAAAACCAAAATAACGAGCACTGTTATTTTCCAGTGCGCTTTAATTGGGGGAAAAAGTAAATTCACCACGCCCTAATGACTACCAGAGGTTATATGAGATGCATGAACTATTCGTTGTGATTCTTTTCATTGCGGTGGTTATAAGCCTTACCAGCAGCTTACTGTTTATTTTAAAAGATGTAGATTCTCCCACCAAACGGGGACTTTACGCATTAGGAATTCGTATCGCATTGGCAATCCTACTGATGCTGACTATATTTCACGGTTTATACACGGGACAGCTCGGCAGTGGTGCGCCCTGGGACAGAAAAATAACCACGGAACAAATCGAACAATTGGCTAAATAGAAAATCGGGGCACAAGCGTAGCCTTATCTCATGGTTTTAGTCTGGAAAAATACTCTAAGGCCGGGCCTGAGCTTATCCCAAAATATAAACGAAAATAAATAATCCCACCCAAACCACATCGACGAAATGCCAATACCAGCTGGCCGATTCAAAACCAAAGCAATCATCGTGATGGAAATGATTTTTAAGCATGGAGCGCAGCCACATGATCAACAGCATTAGTGTACCCAAGGTCACATGTGCACCGTGGAAACCGGTTAGCATAAAAAAAGTCGTGCCATAGGCGCCGGTATCAATGGTTAAGTTAACATCATAGGCATGAATATATTCTTCGGCCTGCAAGATCAAGAAAAAAATACCCAGAGCAACGGTAACACCTAACCAAAGATTAAACGCTTTTTTATTGTTATTTTTTAGGCTGGTGTGGGCAAAGTGAACCGTCACACTGGAGGTCAATAACACCACTGTATTCCAAAAGGGCAACCAGGTCCAAATGGATTCAGCCGTGGTCACGCTCATATTTTGACCGGGGCCGAGAACGCTTGCACTGTCGCCATTAACCGCTTGATCAGGAGTAATCATTAGTGGCCATGATTCTTTAAAGCCACTCCATAAAACTGAGTTGGTGGTGTTATCGCCACCCAATTCAGGCAAGGCAATCTGACGAATATAAAAAAGTGCGCCAAAGAAAGCGGCAAAAAACATAAACTCAGAAAAAATAAACCAACCCATGCCCCAAACATAAGAGCGCTTAAGCTGAGCGCTATTGAGGCCTTGTATATTTTCCTTGATGACGATACTAAACCAGCACCATAAAACGAAGGCCATAACCGCAGAGCCCACTAAAAAAATACTTGGTGAGCTTCCATTCATCCAACTGGCGGCGCCAAATACGGTTAGAAACAAACCCAGTGAGGCAAAGATCGGTAATTTGCTTTGCTCGGGAACATAGTATGTGTTTTCGCCTGACGAGCCTGCCATAGTGGTGGTCTCCGTTAATGATTGTTTTTATAGTATTGGCTAAAAAAGTTAAAACAAGGCATGGTCAATGTGAGTGCCGGGCGCTATTGGCTAGCGACTTGGCCCACAAAAGTTGATTGCCAGGCTTTTTGAGTATTTTTAACCGGTTTAATTTGTTGAGTAATATCAAATAGAGTATAGGAAAGCGTAATCGTCTTCACTTGTTTGGGCACGTCGATATCGACGATAAAACTCAAGCCTAACTCTGCACTTTCACCTGCCGCCAATGGCTGTTGATTAAAGCAAAAGCATTCTGTTTTATGAAAGTAATTTGCAGCTTTAAAGGGCACTAAGCTGGGAACGGCTTGTGCCACCATGTCATTGGCAGTGGTATTGTAAACCCGATATTTAATCACCGTGGGCTCACCGGGGTGGACGTTAATCGTTCTGGTTAAAGGCTCGAATTCCCATGGCATATTCTCATTATTGGTTGCCATAAATTGAATTCGAACGGTGCGGGATTTGTCGATACCTATCGCGCTTACGTCGCCTGCAAACGCCCCTGCCGTCTTTCCATTGAGGCCTGTGATGTCACAAAACAAATCGTAAAGGGGCGGCATCACAAATAGGGCGAAGCAAAACATCAGCACGGCCACTGCACCGAACTTGGCGCTGAGCATGCCCACTGAGTTGTCTTGAATAAATTTCTTCACGCTCTATATCTCAAATATATCTCAAATATGTCTCACATGTATCTCAATCGTTAAACGACATGCCTGCCGCCATTTGCTTTTATCATTTATTTAACGTCGGGGGGAATTGAGAAAGTATGGTAGGGTGCTGGCGAAGCCACTGTCCACTCCAAGCCTTCCGGGTTTTCCCAAACTTCATCTGTGGCTTTCTTGCCGCCAACAATCGTTGAGATCACGTTGTACAGTAATATCACTTGTGCCGCACCAAAGAGGAAGGCACCGCAACTGGAAATCATATTAAAATCGGCAAAAAATGGGTTGTAGTCGGGCACCCGCCGCTGCATCCCGGCAAGGCCAACAAAGTGCATGGGAAAAAAAGTTAGGTTTAAGCCCACAAACGCCATCCAAAACTGCACCTTGCCCATGGTTTCGTTATACATGTTGCCACACCATTTCGGCAGCCAATAATAAACCGCCGCCGTAATGGAAAAAATTGCACCCGGTACCAGCACATAGTGGAAATGTGCAACCACAAAATAGGTATCGTGATACTGGAAGTCCGCAGGCGCAATGGCCAACATCAGGCCGGAGAAACCACCGATGGTAAATAAGATAACAAAGGCGATTGAAAACAGCATCGGCGTTTCAAAGGTCATGGCGCCACGAAACATGGTGGTAACCCAGTTAAATACCTTTACGCCTGTAGGCACTGCAATCAACATGGTGGCATACATAAAGAATAACTCACCCGCAAGTGGCATGCCCACGGTAAACATATGGTGAGCCCAAACAATAAAGCTTAAAAAAGCAATGGATGCAGTGGCATAGACCATAGATGAATAACCAAATAATGGCTTGCGCGCAAAGGTAGGAATAATCGCGCTAACAATACCAAAGGCAGGCAAAATCATAATATATACTTCCGGATGACCGAAGAACCAGAACACATGCTGGAATAATACCGGATCACCACCGCCGGCAGCATCAAAGAAACTAGTCCCGAAGTGAATGTCCATTAACATCATGGTCACCACACCGGCCAACACCGGCATAACGGCAATTAACAAGTAGGCGGTAATTAACCAGGTCCAAACGAACAGTGGCATTTTCATTAGGGTCATGCCCGGTGCACGCATATTTAAAATGGTGGCAACAATGTTAATAGCGCCCATAATTGAGCTGGCGCCCATTATATGCACGGCAAAAATAAAAAAGGTGACGCTGGGCGGGGCATAAGTTGTCGACAATGGTGCGTAGAAGGTCCAGCCAAAGTTGGGGCCACCACCTTCCATAAACATGGTGGAAACCATCATCGCAAAGGCAAAGGGTAAAATCCAAAAGCTCCAGTTATTCATTCTTGGCAGCGCCATATCGGGTGCGCCAATCATCATCGGGATCATCCAGTTAGCCAGGCCCACAAACGCTGGCATCACTGCACCAAAGACCATAATCAAACCGTGCATGGTGGTCATCTGATTAAAAAATTCCGGGGCAATAATTTGCAAACCCGGTTCAAATAACTCCGCTCGAATCATTAGGGCGAAGGCTCCACCCAGAAAAAACATGGCGAAACTGAACCAAAGATACATTGAGCCAATATCTTTGTGATTAGTGGTGTATAACCATCGTGTTATACCGTTAGCGGGACCGTGGGCCATAATCTTCTCTCTCTATTCTCTTTTTGGCTTTTCGACTGTATGGATTTAGTTTGCTTGCTTAAATTTAAGAATATCGATGGGCTGAATCAAGTCGCCCACACTGTTGCCTAATGCATTGCGCTGAAAGGTCAGTACCGCGGCGATATCGACCTCTGATAGAGTGTCTTTGTAGGCAGCCATGGCAGCATTGTTGCGGCTGCCATTGACGACGATATCGATATGGGCAGCAGCATCACCTGTAGCAATGGGGCTGCCGGTAATGGCCTTACCCACACCGCCTTCTCCATTGACACCGTGACAGGCCAGGCAGGCTTTATTATAAACGTCCTGACCTTTTGCAAGCAGATCTTCCAGGGTAAAGGTTTGTTTGGCCATGGCGGCAATTTTTTCCGCCTGTTGACGGCGCTCACCAATCCAGGCGACATAGTCGGCTTCAGGTACGGCCTTGACCACAATGGGCATAAAGCCGTGATCTTTGCCACAGAGCTCTGCACAAACCCCACGGTAAGTGCCTGGCTCTTCAATATAGGTCCAGCTTTCGTTGATATAGCCAGGAATAGCATCGCGCTTAACCGCAAGCTCAGGCACCCACCAGGAATGGATAACGTCGTTGGCTGTCACCAGAAATCGGACTTTTTTATTGGTTGGAATGATGAGCGGCTCATCCACTTCTACCAAGTAGTTTTCACCCTTGGGCGCCTGGTTATAAATTTGTTCTTGGGGGGTGCTAAGGCGACTAAAATAGCTGACGCCTTGGTCCAGGTATTCATAACCCCAGTACCATTGGTAGCCGGTGATAACAATGTCCACGTCCGCATCACCAGTATCGTAGATCTTGATCAGAGAAGAAGTGGCTGGAATCGCCATCGCGATCAAAATCGCAAAGGGAATAATGGTCCAGGCAACCTCAAGCACCGTGCTATCATGGAAATTAGAGGCTTTGGCGCCATTTGATTTGCGGTGAACTATCATGGAGTAGAACATCACCCCAAAAACAACCACACCGATCGCGACACAGATCCAAAAGATCAGCATATGCAAGCCAAAGACTTCTTGACTGATTGGGGTGACGCCCACAGGCATATTGATCGTGGAACGCACGCCTTCTTCTGCGAAAGACTGACTACTTATGCCGAGTAGTGCCGCACTGAGCAAGCAGGCTTTAAGCTGATTGAATGTGTGTAACATCACCCAAGTTTCCCCGTAAATAATTATTGTTAACGTTTAGGAACTTACCATTGCCAATGTAATTGTAATTGCCTGTTCACGGTCTGCAAAGCTTAATGTTAATCCGGCCTTTAAAAGGCTGGGTTAATATCGATACCGTATGCGCTATCCATCATTTCAAAGGGGCATTTGCCCTGAGAATAAAGGCTTTTCAGACAAACTACGATTTTAAAGGTGACATATAAATGTCCCAAATAAGCTATATTTACATGCCGGGTTAATAGTAAGTCAGACCGCAAGCAACCCTGGCT
>JBCBZU010000419.1:0-2529 GCA_039815165.1 Pseudomonadota bacterium | reverse complement strand
TGCTTGAATTAACCTTGATTCAAGCAGTTTTTTTATGTCTTGATGAAATGATAGCAACTTGATCTTTTAAAATATATACAACTGAGGTCATATATAGTCTGTAAAAGCCACTATCAATGACCGCAGCATGCACTAAACGGGATGAGCACAAAAGGACAGGCACTTAAAAGTGTTAGGCCTGATACCCATAAAGATGAAACATTAGCAATTGGATTAGGGTATGCAGCAGAGCCAGGGTGTGAACGCCAGAGCGTGGGAATGCTGTTCATACATAGAGCCTGCTATACACTGACTTTGCAGTCGCGAAATAGCATATTTTCTACAGACTCAACAAAAAATCCAATGCACTATCACTTTCTATATATTTACAAACTTTAGATTAATCAATACTATGACTATGGTAAAAGATACACACAAACAGATATGTTTTCTCAGCATAAGCAATTTAAAGCTTATGCTGTTAATGAAGGGTGTTATTAATTTTTTGAGACATCAATAGTGGTAGCAGTGGCTGGCTATCCAATGGGTAGAACTGATGCGCACCCTTGTTCGGATCTTAGATCCAGCACAAGCCTGGGTACGATATAAATCTTTAACAAGAAAAACTAATTGTATTGATTAATTGTACTGCCAGTGACATCTCTATACTGGTATCCGACGTTTATAAAAGTTTCCTCTTTAGCTGCTTGAATTAATCTTGATTCAAGCAGTTTTTTTATGTCTTGATGAAATGATAGCAAGTTGATCTTTTAAAATATATACAGCTGAGGTCGTATATAGTTTGTAAAAACCACTATTAATGATCGCAGCACGCACTAAACAGGGTTGTTAATGGTACCATTCACAATTGGCTGAAAGGCGGTCAGGCTGTCCAGCATAGAGGCATTGCCAAGCTGATTGCCAAACAGAGAGGCAAAGTTGCCCTGTTCGCCATGTAAAGCCATATAGTTAAGCGCCACCGCATCAACCAGTAAGCTGACGTTATTGGCAATGGGAGTCGCCGTGGTTTCTACATCACCACTGGCACGGAAGTAGCCGATTTGCTGGTGGCGCGCTTGTTCTTCCGGGGTGGTTCCCAGCAACTGCGGTCGGCCATTGGGGTTATAGACCAAAAACCAGGAGCATGCTGTTTGCTGATTATCGCTCACCCATTCACCTTTACCTCTGCCACCGGGGTCGGTGCTGGCTCTACCCATTAAACCGTCACCGGGCTGGTTGTCGATAACCCCGTCACTGGACAGAGAGCCATCGCTGAATACGTAGATCATAATGGGCTTGTTCAGACGTCGGGCGTATTCCAGCGTCGCCCCGATACAGCGGCCGGCGCGCAGATCCCGGCCCTCGCCACGGGCGCGACGACCGCCGTGGTAATCGTAACCCCCCATGGTCACTGTGCCTGCACCTGCATTGCCATTGACCACGAGTTTCATGATTGCCGCTGTTTTGCGAAATTCGCGGTCATTGTTGTATTCATCTGCGGTAAAAACACCGGAGGAGCCCACGATATCCGGGTCGGTATCTGGGTTAAGTGCGTTGGGATCACCAAAGCGTTCTGCAATACTGGCGCTATTGAGATAGCCACAGCGCACAAGGTCTTTGACGACGGCATCGGTTGTTGGCGCCCCGGTCAAGCCGGTATCGACTCTGTCGAGTTTGGCATTGCTTAGACGGTAGATAGACTCCATCACCGCAGTGGTATCCACGGTGTTTAACAGGCCCACCAAATCGCCGGTATCCACCAGTCCAGTGACGTCAGATGCTCTATCGACCTTGGTGGGGCGCACTTCTGGATTGATATAGGAAACCGGCGCCACAGAATTACCGCCAGAGTCACTGGCGCGCGATCCAATAAGTGCCAGCAGCTCACCATCGGCGCCAACGCGATTAATGGCATACATAGGGTTGTGGGGATTGTTGCCGGTATCGTTTTCAGAGCGTGCGGGAATCACCGCACCATTGGTATTGGCGGCCGCGTTTGGAGCAAATTCCAATAGTCCGCGGAGATAGGGACTATCGCTGTGGAATTTCAGGCCAAAGCTGTCATTGATAAGTGGATTAGCGTCGGAGTCGAGATTGGGTGTCTGGTCAACAGGCAAGCCTTGTTTTTGATAACCCGAGGTACTGATAAAATCTTCCTGCCCGCCTTCACCACCGACGAGCACGCTGGAACCCGCAAAGTTTGCCCCACCGGCCAAGTCGAAGCAAATAAAGGGGATTTTTGCATTGCTATTGTTGAAGCTGCCACAGGTGTTGTTTAAAAAATCCTGAAGTGGTGTCGACAGAGCATGGGCGTTATTGCTGCCAACCAAGCTGTACAGTGAGCCGCCCAGGGCAGCACCCGTACCAAAGGTAAAACCTTGGGCAACAAAGTCACGGCGGGTGACGGGTCGCTTGTGATCGGGGTGTCTTAACGGTTCGTCGAGGGGATGGATATATCGGTTTTTCATGACTCGGCTACAACCTCGAGGCGCTGCGCACCCATGCCGAAGCGATGGCCGCGCAAATGAGCTCGGACCCGCAATTCACGGA
>JBCBZU010000126.1:0-6289 GCA_039815165.1 Pseudomonadota bacterium | reverse complement strand
TGGGCGGTGGCGAGGCCGGGCAGCAACGCGGCGGCGATGGCGGTCGATGCGGTTCTGATCATTGTGACGTTCCCCCTTGGTGCATATCGGCACGACGGACGCCATCCTCCATTCGGCCCAAACTGGCAATATCGTACAGAAAGTTGCACAGCAGATGCGGGTAGGCATCTTTGCTTACCTGGTCGAGGACGAAAAGGGGACGCATTTATTTTCTAAGCTGTTATAGAAGCGACACACCCTAGCTAATTCCCATTCAAAAATCGGGAGCTGTCAATGCGTAACCCAGCACTGCCACACAGTTTGACTAAACTGCCTGTATTGCAGTTAGGGCAATGGTGTAAACAATATCTTCGACCAAGGCTCCGGGCGACAGCTCGTCAACGGATTTTCTTAAACTTTGCAACTCGGGCCAATACTCACTGCTGAGGCACTGCGTTGAGCCGCTTTATAGGTGGCATTACCGGTATTTAGGTCGGGAAAAATAATGTCGTGCCGCGGGACTGTTCGAGGCTTTTTTTCGAGGTTTTTTGACCGAGACCACTGACAAAGATGCGTTTAAGTATTATTACAATCTGCTCGACAGGCAAACCTTTGGTATGCAGACGATAATGGCTAACTTGATGACAAACAACTTTGGTCTAATGACTACCACGGATTTTACTTACGGCGATGTGGAGTATTCACTAAAAAAGAGTCATAAGGTTTTAATCCTCAATAATCTTTTGCATCCATACCGCTCAATTAATCAATAGAATACCCAGGTTCCGACTTCGCTTGGCAAATCCGCCAAGCACTAAGAAATCCGGACAGTCACTTATCCGGTCACTTATCCGCCTGTGCCAGCCCCCATTGGTAAAGATCCCTCTTTTTCAGCCCCGTCAACCGGGCTCCCAGGCTGGCTGCCTGTTTGAGCGGTAAGTCCGCTAAAAGTATTTTCATCACGCGCTCGCTTTCTTGATCCATTAAGGTCGTTGACTGTTTTTCACAGGGACTAACAACAACCACAAATTCCCCTTTTTGCTGGTTTGCATCACTGTTCACTATGGCCAGAACATTGGCCACTGTGCCCGCTATAAGGGTTTCATAGGTCTTGGTGAGCTCTCTGGCAATGGCAATGTGGCGCTCGGGGCCAAGGCTTTGGCTCATGTCTGTTAGTGCATCCAGGATACGATGGGTGGATTCATAAAAGATCAGGGTTCTGCGCTCTGCGGCCAAGGCAGACAAGTGGGCTCGTCGAGCGGATGCTTTGACCGGTAAAAAGCCCTCGAAGATAAAGCGGTCTGAGGGTAAACCCGCAATGGATAGCGCGCTGATAAGTGCGCAGGGGCCCGGTATCGCAATGACTGCAAGTTGACTGGCGCGCGCGCGTTTGACCAGCGCATAGCCCGGATCAGCAATCAACGGTGTGCCCGCATCAGAAACCAGCGCCAGATCACAGCCTGATTGCAGCAAATCCATTATCTTCTGCTGTCGACGCTGATCACTATGATCATGGTAGGCAATTAAGGGGGTAGTAATGTTAAAATGCTTCAGCAAACGGGCACTGTGGCGGGTATCCTCTGCGGCAATATAGTCAACCTGGCCGAGGGTCTTTAAGGCTCGGGGACTGATATCCCCAAGGTTACCGATAGGCGTTGCTACGATAAAGAGGGTGCCGGCCTGGTTTTCAGACATAGTGGCGACTCCCCGGGGCACCTGTACACATGGTTATTTTCATAGGTATTTTTTAGTTCACTATTGGTTGTATTCATCAATGATAAAACCCACTGTTCTTCCTCGCTTGGCGCTCGGTATTTGCCTGTGTGCAATAGTCATTGTCAGCGGCTGTTCCGGCAGTTCCACTCGCCCTGTGGCTGCGCCCAACCCGCTGAGCCTGGGCGATATTGATGCCGAAATCATTAAAGCCCGGCAATTATTAGATGCTCAGCAACAAGGCCAGCGCTTGGTTGAGCTGGCGGGCCAATTACAGCAATGGCAGGAAGGTGCGCGTGCACTCAGCTTGATAGACACTGTTCGCCCCGATGACCTGGATGACAGCGCTTTTGTGGATTATACCCTGATCGCCAGCACTCTTTATATCGAAAGCCAGTCCATCTTCAGGGCCTTGGATCTACTGAGCACTGAGCGTTTAAAGGCTATATGGCCACAACTCTCACCTGAACAACAAATCCCGCTCTACAAAAACAGAGCCGATAGCTACAGTCAGATTGGCGATGCACAATCCAGTATCAGAGAACGGATTGCGCTCAGCGCACAACTGAGCGATCCCTTGGACAACATCGAAAATAACGAAGCGCTGTGGCAGGAATTACTCAAGCTATCCAGCGAACAATTGCGTCTGCTGGAACAAAATAGCGATAGCGAAATAGCCAAAGGCTGGTATCAGTTGGCCAATATTGATAAACGCAATGAAAATTTGGACGCCAAACAAGTGGCGGTTGCCCAGTGGATTCGCGACAACCCCAGTCATCCCGCCAGCTTGGAACTGCCTCTGGATTTGCAACTATTAAAAGCCTTGATTCAAGAACGGCCCACAAAGGTCGCCTTGTTACTACCTATGCAGGGGCGTTTATCCACTGCGGGCAAGGCCATTAGAGACGGCTTCTTTGCCGCTTATTACACTCAGCAGAGTGAGTTTAAACCGGAAGTCGTGCTGTATGATACCTCTGCAGAAGATATCGACCTTATCTATGACCAGGCAATGGCGGCAGGTGCCAAGCTGGTTATCGGCCCATTAGAAAAAGACAGCGTCGCCCAGCTACAGCAGCGCGAATCGCTACCGGTGACAACATTGGCATTGAATTATAGCCAGGATACCGGGGTGACGAGTATTGGCAGAGGCTTTTATCAGTTTGGTTTATCCCTTGAAGATGAAGCCATTCAAGCGGCGGATCGGGCATGGCTGGAGGGCCACCGCTATGCCATGGTGCTGGCATCAGATGCTGACTGGAGTAGTCGTGCGGCCAGTGCTTTTGTGAATCGCTGGCAAGAGAATGGCGGTATCGTTGTGGTCGACAGAATTTTTACCAGAGGCAGCAGTTTTTCTGCGGCTATTGAATCCGCGCTTGCCATCAATGAAAGCAAGTCACGGGCACGCCAGTTGAAGCGTTTATTCGGCAGAAATTTTGAATTCGAACCTCGCCGTCGGCAGGATATCGATATGATTTTTCTAGTGGCACGAGCCAGTGAAGGTCAGCAAATTAAGCCTACATTGGCCTTTCACTACGCGGGTAATATTCCGGTTTATGCAACCAGCCAAATTTACTCCAGTGCCCAAACACCCAGTAAGAATAGAGACCTGAATGGTATCCGTTTTACGACTTTACCCTGGATTCTCGATGAAGATGGGGCGGAAAAACAGCTTATTGCCCAGCAATTAAAAACATCGGACAATTACGAACGACTTTATGCCATGGGCGTTGACAGTTTTTTGCTCCACGATCGCTTAAAGCAGCTTGCAAGCTCAGCCAATACCTCCATCTATGGCACAACAGGCAAGCTGCGGCTGGATAGTGAAAAACGTATTGTCAGAGAACAACCCTGGGCACAAATTGTCAAAGGAAGGGCGGAAAGACTGCCCTATTTAACCCATAAAACAGAGTCCGAATAATACACTGAGTATGGCTTTTTTATCCCTCACGACTAAACAAAGTGGCGACCATGCAGAGGCCATTGCCAAGCAGTTCTTGGAAAGGCAAAAACTGCAAGTTGTCGAGCAAAATTATCGCTGCCGCCAGGGCGAGATAGATCTCGTTATGAAACACAAGCACTGCCTGGTATTTGTGGAAGTTCGCTGCCGTAAAAATAGCCGTTTTGGCAGTGCTATTGAAACCATTGATACAAGAAAACAGCGCAAGCTTATACGCGCGGCACTGCATTTTTTATCAAAGAACAAAGGCTTTGCCAATTATAGCTGTCGATTTGATGTGATCGGCATTGAATATGACCAGGCACAACAGTCGCGATTAGCGCAAGACAACTGCCATATAGAATGGATTCAGGACGCCTTTCAACAATAAATACCATGACAGAAGAAAAACTTTACTTACTCTTTCAACAAAGTATTGAAGCCAAAATGAACGCTGGGGAAGTGCTGTTTCCCACTATTCTTGAATCCGCAGAAATAATGGTTAACTGCTTGTTAAACGATGGCAAGATTCTATCTTGTGGCAATGGCCCCTCAGCCGCTCTTGCACAAATTTTGTCCAACCATCTTATCAATCGCTTTGAGCGTGAGCGGCCCAGTTTACCCGCCGTTACCCTGGGCTGTGATTTAACCAATGTCACGTCCATGGCCAATGAAAACAGCTTTAACGAGTTATTTTCTAAAGAGATCAAAGCCATCGCCACCGAAAAAGATAGTCTCATTATCTTTTCATCCAGCGGTAATCCTTCTAACCTTGTGCAAGCGGTACAGGCGGCACATGAAAAAAATATGGCGGTTATTGCACTCAATGGCAGAGGGGGAGGAAACATTTCCGCATTATTGGATGTCAACGATAAGGAAATTCGTGTCCCCTCTGATTCCAGGAGCAGAATTCATGAAATTCATATGCTGATTATTTTTTGCTTATGTGACTTAATTGACGAACAACTTTTTGGGCCTATTGAAAAATGATTTATCGATTTTTTTCCACTGTTTTTATTATTTTTACTGTCGCCATTCAAGGCTG
Organism: Pseudomonadota bacterium; assembly: GCA_039815165.1. GTDB lineage: Bacteria > Pseudomonadota > Gammaproteobacteria > Pseudomonadales > Cellvibrionaceae > CANLBN01. Next base: position 1,616 of record JBCBZU010000126.1, on the reverse strand, counting down.
CACAACCATTGTCGATGCGACCACCAAGGAGCCTATCACTCCCGATCCAAGTCGGCGCTCATTTGGCACTTATATTGACGACAAGCGCCTACAGGTGATTGTGAGCGTCAATATTAAAAAAACAGATCCGGTGTTGCGCCAATCGCATATCAATGTCACCAGCTTTAACAATATCATTTTGCTAACAGGGCAGGTTCCCACCCAGGAGCTACGCTTAGTCGCCGCTCAGGTCGCAGGCAAAGTAACAGGCGTTCGCCAAGTGTATAATGAGTTACAAGTCGCCACAAATATCGCCTTTCTTGAACGCACTAATGACACCTGGCTCAATACTAAGGTGAAAACAACTCTACTGGCTGACACCGAGATCAGCGGATTTAAGGTAAAGGTGGTTGTAGAAGATGGCGTGGTTTACCTTATGGGGCTTATTTCCCGGCGACAGGGAGACCGTGCCGGAAACCTGGCCAGCAATATTAATGGTGTCAAAGAGGTGGTTAGGGTGTTCGAATATACTGACACCTAGATAGCGAGGCTATTTGTTCGTAATTAAAACGGCAAGTGGATGACTGTTGACACGAATGATTCACATTTTTTTTACAAATTGATAAATAATCACTAAATATAGTGATTGTTTTGATCCAAGCGCTCACGATTTCGTAATAACCCACAAGCTCAGCTTATTCAGAGCCAAACGAAGAAGACCATTACTAATCTCGAATAAACTCCAGTTCACAAGGCTTGCTGTAGTAAGACGTTTTTTGTCGATCGCAGGCATGTCTTGTATATCAATATTTTGATTGATCTAACAACTAGACTTTAGGTAAGGATACAATTTAAAGATCGGTAACATCTTGATGCCAGATAGGATACGGCAACAATGCATTTGTAGTGAATCGAATTTTTTGCTCTAGGATTGGACTTTTAATATCAAAGTTCACTTTGTCTGAACACATTCCAGACTCAAGGAATCGTCACTCAAGATGAATAAAAGGCTTCTTAACTTTTTTGACAAACTATTAGAGGTTTTTATGAAATCCTTACATAAATTTATTTTAGGCGCTTTACTTTCACTCACCGTGGCCGCCACTGTAGTTGCTGGTAGCGCTAAAAAAGACATCGTAGATGTTGCAGTCGGTAATGAAAATTTTTCAACCTTAGTGAAGGCTGTCAGCGCAGCAGAGCTGGTCGATACGCTTAAAGGTGAAGGTCCTTTCACCGTTTTTGCTCCCACTAATGACGCCTTTGGAAAAGTGCCTGGCGATCAACTTACAGCGCTTCTTGGTGATAAATCGGCATTAACCAAGGTACTGACTTATCATGTTGTTCCCGGAAAAGTGATGGCCTCTGATGTTGTAAAACTCAATAAGGCGACCACCGTCCAAGGCCAGGAAATTGATATTAAAGTGGAAAATGGCAAGGTTTTTGTCAATGGTGCCGAAGTTATCGCCACTGATGTTATTGCCAGCAATGGCGTTATCCACGCTATTGATTCAGTGATCCTGCCCAAGTAATATTCTTGTTAGAGGAGGCCCAGGCCTTCTCTAACCTTCCCCCAATGCTTTATGCATCTTACGGTATTTATCAACTAAAGCATCCTTCATCACTCAACGCAAATTGAG
>JBCBZU010000289.1:0-3659 GCA_039815165.1 Pseudomonadota bacterium | reverse complement strand
TTTTGTCTTATATGTCCCCTGAAGAAGCGACGAAAATCTTGATTAAAATGGGGATTGAAAAGATAAAAAAGATCTTGGAGACAATGTATATATTGGGCGAAAATGACCACATTGACAGAATATATACATTGCTTAGACGTATTTTCCCCAGTATTGTTGCGCTAGATCCAACTATTGCAGGAGACATATTAAGCGCCTTTGCAGGTACTAATGATGATACCGCTGGCGCTATAGCTGCTTACTTTGTGACAACACTCACGGCTAACCAAGCGGCGCGTGTCTTTGCTGAAATGCCCGCAAGAGATGTAGCCTTTATTTTGGAATTTCGCATCATCCCAGACGCACATAGAACGGATATTCTGAAGGCAATGCCACCTTATAAGGCATTTCCAATCTTGTTATTTATGCGAAAAGATTTTGCGGAATCTATAGCCGGACAAACATCCCCTACTATTGCAAGCGCGCTCGAGCTTTTTTATACCATTAGCGATGTGTTTTATTCTGCTGATTATACAAACGAAGAGGTTTACACATCGCTTGCTGTAGCAGCAAGTGTAGAGATTTACGACCCAATTCTTAGCAACCCACACTATAGCTTGGATGAAATAGCCGCCCTGTTAACCGTTTTACCGCCCTCGCGAAGTACAGAGATATTTGTTTATATGCTGGATCAAGGGGATTTAATTAGGAGTCGGGCTGAAATTATTGATACATTCAGTCGTATGAGCCGAACGGCACGGGCTGAGATTTTAGATAAAATGGATACCGCCCATTCCGCAATACTAACAGGCGGGTAAGACGACCCCCAAGAGAAACAAACCAAGAGAAACAAAAAGAGTCGCTGTCGATGATTTATTGCGGATTTTAATTCTCCAGCCTGACATTAACTGCTGCAAAAAGGATGACGCAGGACGATGGTTTCGACGCGATCGGGGCCGGTAGAAATAATGTCCACTGGGGCTCCCACTAATGACTCTAATCGCTGTATATACGCCACCGCATTGGCGGGTAGCTCATCTGTGGATGTTGCCCCGAAGGTACTTTCTTGCCAACCGGGCATTTCTTCGTACACCGGCACAATGGTTTCCCAACCCTCGCAATCAAACGGCACCCTTACGGGATGGCCCTCAGCATTCTGGTAGCCAACACAGATTTTAATGGTTTGCAAACCATCCAGCACATCTAACTTGGTCAGGCACAAACCCGAAATGGAGTTAATGCGAATAGCATGCTTAAGCGCAACCGCATCAAACCAACCGGTGCGGCGCTTACGCCCTGTGGTTGCGCCGAACTCATTACCTTTAACACCCAAATGCTCGCCAAGCTCACCGTGTAACTCCGTCGGAAAAGGGCCGGAGCCGACTCGAGTGGTATAGGCCTTGGTAATACCCAAAACATAGTCCAGATACATGGGCCCCATACCGGAGCCGGTTGCCACGCCGCCTGCGGTAGTATTGGACGAGGTCACATAGGGATAGGTGCCGTGATCGATATCCAATAGCGAACCTTGCGCACCTTCAAACAATATGCTTTGGCTTTGTTCTCGAGCCGTATGCAGTGCATGGACAATATCCTCAGCCAGTGGTTTAAGCGCCCTGCCCCAAGCCAGCGCATCATTGAGGACTTGATCATAATCCAAGGCACTGGAACCAAAGTATTGCGTCAGTGCAAAATTGTGGTACTCCATAATCTCTTGTAATTTTTTTGCGAAGGTCTGTTCGTCGAACAGGTCGCCCAAGCGCAGACCGCGGCGGGCTACCTTGTCTTCATAGGCAGGGCCAATACCGCGGCCAGTGGTGCCAATTTTGGCATTGCCACGTTTGATTTCCCGCGCCTGGTCCAGCGCAACATGGTAGGGGAGAATAAGTGGACAAGAGGGTGAGAGACGCAGACGTTCTCTGACGGGGATGCCTTTTTCTTCAAGGGCGGCCATTTCTTTTAATAAGGCATCCGGCGCCAACACCACGCCATTGCCGATCATGCACTTAACGCCTTCGCGCAAAATACCGGAAGGAATTAAATGTAGTACTGTTTTAACACCATCGATCACCAGGGTGTGGCCAGCATTGTGGCCGCCCTGAAAACGCGCCACCAGTGAAACCTGATCGGTTAGCAGGTCGACAATTTTTCCCTTACCTTCATCCCCCCACTGAGTGCCGAGGATAACGACATTCTTACCCATATGATTTATTTCTCGAAAAATGAAATTAAAAAGCGATTAAAGAGCGATTAAAGAGCGATTAGAGAGCCTTAACCTGATACTGCCCATTATCAAAAATCAATACCCGGTCACAGCGTATTTCAGCGTAGTCGGGGGGCTGTTGTGATAAGCCACAGACAACGCGCTCGCCTTGAGCACGCAAATCCAGAATCTGCTGCCATTGATCGGGGTCATCTACAGCGGGCGCGTAAATACCCGAAACAGGGGCTGACAAATCCACTAAGGACAATACAGAGCTTAGGTTAAGGCCAAAGCCAGTGGCAGGGCGTGCCCGGCCGTAGGCCTCGCCGATATGATCATAGCGGCCACCGTTAGCGATGGCGTCGCCAAAACCTTCGGCATAGGCGGCAAAAACAATACCGGTATGGTACTGGTAGCTTCTAAACTCACCCAGATCAAAATAAAGGTTGACTTGCGGATAGCGCCCAGCGATAACCTCGGCAATAGCCTCTAGCTGATCAATCGCGGCAAGGGCTGCCGCAGGGGCCAGGGCCAATTGCTCTCGGGCTGTTTGCAAAATAGAGTGATCACCGCACAGTGTTGGCAGCCGTGATAAAGCGTTTGCCATCTCCTGTTGCTTGGTGTTGGCAGTCAACCACTGCTCTAATTCGACGCTGTCTTTGGATTGCAATAATTCAAAAAAAGCTGACTGCTGCTCAGCACTCAATGCCAGTGGTTCAAGCAAGGCGCGGCAGATGCCCACATGGCCAAGATCCAGGGTCACCTTGGTCACGTCTATGGTGTTTAGCGAAGACAGTAGTAGTGCAATCACCTCAATATCGGCATCCAGGCGCGCTTCGCCAAACAGCTCTACGCCGACTTGCAGTGGTGTGCGAATAGCCAGAGGGGATTTGGGTTTTGCGTGCAGCACATGATCCGCATAACATAAACGACTGGGGCCGGATTTAACATAACTGTGCGCATCAATACGGGCAGCCTGGGGGGTAATGTCTGGCCTCAAACCCATTAGCTGGCCCGATAGCTGGTCGGTCACTTTTAGCGTGAGCAAGTGCAGGTCACTGCTGACGCCGCTTAACAGGGAGTCGGTAAACTCCATTAGAGGGGGCATAATCAACTCATAGCCCCAACTGGCATAAAGATCCAGAAGGCGACGGCGCAAACCCTCGACAGCCTGTGCCTGTGCCGGGAGAATTTCTTCGACACCGTCGGGAAGTAACCAGGGATTTACATTCATTTACAGTATTCTTATTGGCAATTGGCTATTTGGCGACATAGAGCAAAACCACGCCCGCTATCATGCTGACAAGACCCATAATTCGTAATTGACGATCACTGATCTGTGCCAACATGTCGACCATGTTGCGCCACTTGGCGGGATACAAAAAAGGGATAATACCTTCCAGAACCAGCATTAGTGCTAAAGCGGCTAGTAGTGTTTCCCACATAGTAACGATTTTCTCAAACTCACTCCGCTAGC
>JBCBZU010000010.1:0-15615 GCA_039815165.1 Pseudomonadota bacterium | reverse complement strand
GAGACCTTTGCACGGAAGATGATTTTGCTTTTAGGCAAGGCAAAAATGCACGGAAAGAGGGAGTTTATAGGTAATAAATGACCGATTGAGTACATTTTTAACGCCGCATAAGAGCAAAATGGCTTTCGTGCAAAGGTCTCAGATTATCCTTATCCCATTTTTAGCGTGATTATCTTAGGCTCGCCAGCAAGTGCCAGGTGTGTGCTGTACAGTGCTTCTGTAAAGTGCTTAGTGAATTCTTCACCTAATGGATGAAAGAGTTTCTGTCCGCAAAGCTCTTTATCCGCAATGCTCTCTATCCGCAAAGCTCTCTATCCGCAAAGCTCTCTATCCGCAAAGCTTTATTTTTTACTAAGACTTTACATTTAACAAAAAAATCATTGCAGACGAGCGACTGACCGCTGAAATCAGAATTATACGCCTTTCATGTTTGCTGAGTTTTATATATACTGTTTTTTTATACAGTTATAGGGTTCTGTATTTTCTTCTCCCGTGCTAAACGGTGTAAAAATGAGAAAAATTATCCATTGTGACGCCGATTGTTTCTTTGTCGCTCTTGAAATACGTGATGATCCCGACTTGCGCGGCATTCCTGTCGCAGTGGGGGGTGATCCCGGCCGCAGAGGCGTCGTCTCCACCTGCAATTATGAAGCAAGAGCATTCGGGGTACACTCAGCGATGGCCTCTGCCCAAGCGAAGCGATTGTGCCCCCAGTTAATTTTATTGCCCCACAGTATGGAAAAGTACCGCGAGGCCTCACAACAAATGCGGCGCATCTTTCTGGATTACAGTGACGATATTGAGCCCCTGTCATTGGATGAAGCCTTTATTGATGTGAGTGAAAGCCATTTATGTTTGGGTAGTGCCACTTTAATCGCCAAGGAAATCCGGCGGCGGATAGCAACAGAAATAGGCATTACCGCATCGGCGGGGGTTGCAGTAAACAAATTTTTGGCTAAGGTTGCAAGTGACTGGCAAAAGCCAGACGGTTTGACCGTGGTCGAGCCCGCGCGTATTCGTTTCTTTCTTAAAAATTTACCTGTTACTTGTATTCCAGGAGTAGGCCCTGCATCCGCCAAGCGCCTGCACGGGCGTGGAATTTTTACCTGTCATCATCTACAGGCCTTCTCAGAAGCGGATTTAGTCGGCGAATTCGGACAATTTGGGCAGCGTTTATACCAGCTAAGCCGCGGTGATGACGATAGGCCGGTTAAGGCCCGAGATCGGCGCAAGTCCCTAAGTGTGGAGCAAACATTTGCGACGGATATTACCCGTTGTGATTATGCTTATAGCGTATTGCAGCAATTATTAGCCAAGTTGCAAGACCGACTGCACACTATGAAACACAAGCAGGCGATACAGAAATGCTTTATTAAAGTGAAGTTTAATGACTTTGAGCGAACCACCATGGAAACTCAGGCTACCACACTCTCTTTAAATGAGCTGCAGCGGCTTTTCGATACGCTTTGGCAACGCTATGGTAAACCCGTGCGTTTAATCGGTATCGGTGTGCGTTTTGTCGAGCCACCGGCTTTGGCACTAGAGCGACAAATCCCCTTATTTCAGGATGCAGGCCAGCAATAAAATACCTCAAGTACAGTAGAGCTGGATTTTCTTGATGCCACTTTAGGGTGATTCAGCATTAATTCAGCAACAGTACTGAAAACAAAAGAACGCAGATGATGAATGTGACGACTTTTCTTAACATCGAATATTAATAATGTTAGGGTAGCGCGAATAATGACTAAACCGAGTTCAGCTGTTATGGAATTGTCCGTTGCTGAAGTACCAGTAGCAACCCTAAGCAAGCGTTTGTGCCAGGTAAGAGCCCAAACAGAATCCCTGGTGTCGACACTCTCAGAAGCCGATGCCCAACTCCAGTCCATGCCCGACGTGAGTCCAGCGAAATGGCATTTAGCCCACACCAGCTGGTTTTTTGAAACCTTTATTCTATGTGAGTACCGCAACGACTATCGCCGTTTTAACGACGTCTACAATTATCTGTTCAACTCTTATTACAACGGTATTGGTGAACAATATCCTCGACATCAGCGAGGCTTAATCAGTCGTCCTTCACTATCTGAGGTGATGGGTTATCGCCAGCATATTACCAAGGCCCTATGCCAACTACTGGAAAGCCAGGCCGATAACCCCGCAATTAATACACTGGTCGAGTTAGGTATACACCATGAGCAACAGCACCAAGAGTTGTTACTGACCGATATTAAGCATTGCTTATTTCATAACCCCAGCTACCCGGCCTTTATGCCAAATACCAGTGCTTACCCCTACTCAGAGCAAGCCCTCGAATGGTTGGATATAGAAGAGGGCCTGCATAACATTGGTTACAGTGGCAATGGTTTTGCTTTTGACAATGAACAACCCCGGCATCCGGTGTACCTGGCAAAAGCCCGGATTGCCAGCCGATTAGTGACCAACGGCGAATATTTAGCCTTTATTAATGATAAGGGCTACCAAAATCCAGAGTTTTGGCTTGCTGATGGCTGGGCTTGGCTGCAAACTCAGGTAAGCTTGGGCAGCCAGTCAACACTTCAGTCAACACTCCAGTCAACACCCCAGCCAACATTGGCGCCACTGTACTGGGTGTATCAACAAGATCAGTGGTTTGAATATACTTTACACGGCTTGCGGCCTTTAGATATGCATCAACCACTGGTGCACGTTAACTATTATGAAGCCAGCGCCTACGCAAACTGGCTGGGTTTGCGTTTGCCAACAGAATATGAATGGGAAGCCGTGGTCCAACAGCAATCGCTGTCCACGCCAACAGCAGATGGGCAGATGCACCCTAATCAACTGTCGCCGCAGAGCGCGTGGTTTGCTACTGCATGGCAATGGACCACCAGTGCCTATAGTGCTTACCCAGGCTTCACACCCTTTAGCGGGGTTGCAGGGGAGTACAACGGCAAATTTATGTCTAACCAATATGTGTTGAGAGGCAGTTCTTGTGTAACCTCTCAGCACCATGCCCGCAGCAGCTATCGCAACTTCTTTTATGCACATCAAGCGTGGCAGTTTACGGGTATTCGTCTCGCAAAATAATTAATAAGGGCTCACTATGGCTTCTGTGGAACAAGCGGTAATTGATACTGGTATCGACAATACTATGGATCAGGATTTCTTGGACGATGTTATCGGCGGGCTGTCAAAGTCGCAAAAAACCCTCCCATGCAAATACTTTTACGATGAAAAAGGCTCGCAGCTTTTTGAGCAAATTTGTGAAACCCCTGAGTATTATGTGACCCGTACAGAGAGACAGCTATACCGACACTATGCCGCAGAAATGGCTGAGTATATCGGCGATAAAGCCCTAATTATTGAGCCCGGAGCAGGCTCCGTAAAAAAAATCGCCTTACTACTGGCAGCCTTGGATAATCCGGCAGGCTTTATTCCCATGGATATATCGCCAGAAATGTTACAACACTCCAGCGAAGCACTGTCCCAGCAGTTTCCGCAGTTAGATATAAACCCGGTGGTTGCGGACTTTTTGGATCAAGCCGCCGTCGGCAGCCTGTTGGCAACATTGCCCGCAGCACCCATGGTCAATAAGCGGGTCATTTTTTTTCCAGGTTCAACCATTGGAAATTTTAGCCCTGACGATGCACAGGCTTTTTTAAACAGTTTTGCTTCACAACTAAAACCAGGCGATGGATTACTCATTGGTGTCGACTTGATAAAAGATATCGATATTCTCGAAAACGCCTACAATGATGCAGAAGGCGTGACCGCAAATTTTAATTTAAATCTATTACAGCGTATCAACAGCGAGCTTAAGGCCAATTTCCTCTTGGAAAATTTTGATCACAAAGCGCTTTTTAATCAAGAAAAACACCGAATCGAAATGCACTTAATCAGTGAAGTAAAGCAAAAAGTAGAGCTTGCTGACCAAGTTATCCACTTTGACCAGCACGAAACCATTCACACTGAAAACTCTTATAAATATTCGATCAATACCTTTTCTGTACTGGCCGATAAAGCAGGCTTTAAACACGAGAACAGTTGGCAGGACCCAAAAGGCTTATTTGGCGTGCATTACTTTTCTGTTTATTAAAGGGCTTGCTGTATAAGCGCTTATGAATAAAAACCCTCTCCCCTTGGGCCGTTATCGTCACTATAAAGGCGGTGAGTACGATGTGATTGCCGTTGCCGAACACAGTGAGACTCGAGAGCTGCTGGTGGTGTATCGCTGTTTGTATGATAACGACTCCTGGTGGGTGCGTCCCTTGGCGATGTTTAAAGAAGCCATTGAGCTTGACGGCCAACGGGTTCCTCGCTTTGCCTATATCGGTAAGGCGGGGTGAGCCAATCTGACGAGCAGTGGATGCAACAGGCCCTGCTACTCGCAGACCAGGCAGAATCTTTGGATGAGGTGCCGGTAGGTGCAGTGGTCGTTTGCAATGATAAGGTGGTCGGTCGTGGCCATAATTGCCAGATATCGGGAAATGATCCCACCGCCCACGCTGAAATTATAGCGCTGCGGGATGCCGCTCGGTATTTAAAAAATTACCGCCTGGTCGATTGTACTTTATACGTCACCATTGAGCCTTGCACCATGTGTGTCGGGGCGATGATTCACAGTCGTATTCAACGCTTGGTATTTGGTGCACCGGAGCCTAAGGCCGGTGCCGTTGTCAGTGCTGCGCAATTATTCGATGCCCCGTATAGTAACCATAAAGTTAATTATCAAGGAGGCGTGCTCGCCCAGGATTGTGCCGAGAAAATATCCCGTTTTTTTGCCAACAAGAGAAAACGATAAAAGGCTAAGGATTTAGTCTAATGCCAGTCGCGGTGGCGGTTTTGAACCTGCTTGTGTGTGGGAGAGGGGGAGAGGTGGAGAGGGGAGGGAGCCCATATTATAACTGCGACATCACTCCATCTCTCAAGGGCGAAAGCCCCGCAGGCTCCAGTTGATTTTGCAATTCCATGGCTAAACGCCGTTGCTCGGATTCGTGATGCCAGATAAGAATATTGTGGAAATTACGAATATTGTCCACATAGCGAACGGGCTCCCAGCCACGGGCGTAACCATGTTTGGTTTGTTGGTAATATTTCTTTTTACTGAGCAAGGGCAGGCGTTGCTTAACGTCGTACCACAAATCGGGGTTGCCGCCTTGTTTTTCAGTGATTACCCGCGCATCTTCCAAGTGGCCCAGGCCTACGTTATACGCCGCAAGACCCATCCATAGACGATCCGGGTTGGTAATGCCGTCGGGTATACGATTGATCATTTGCGTTAAATACTTGGCGCCGCCGTAAATACTTTGTGCAGGGTCGGTGCGATCTTTAATGTTCAGCGCCTTTGCTGTTTTGCGAGTGAGCATCATCATGCCGCGCACACCGGTAAAAGAGCGCGCCTTAGGATTCCAGTGAGATTCCTGATAGCTCACCGCCGCCAAAAATAACCAGTCGAGGTCAAATTGATCGGCAGTTTCACGAAATGCTTGCTGCCACTTGGGCAGGCGCTTATCAATATGGCGCGAAAAGGTCAGGGCGCCGCCTTCATCCAGATAAGATGCATCAAAATATTTATCGCGTAAGGCCTGTAACTCGCCACTTTGCTGGTAATCGCGAATAAAAACATTGGCCGCTTTATAAAGGCTAAGATCGCCCTTTTTAGGAAAGGCCCAGGCGATATCCTCCAGAGCATCCAAGTCAAAGGCTCTGCGCGCGCGGGGGTAAATATTGCGGTTAATGGTGTAGGCTGTCGAATCGACTAAGGTGATCTCGGCATTGCCACTGTGCACCATTTCCAAAAGATCCAACTGCTCCATGTCTTCCACTTCCCGCCAGCGCAGCTCAGCTTGCTGCTGTTGTAGACTGCTAAGCAATTCTGCATGGGAGCTTTTAGCCACGACCACAATATCTTTACCAATCATATCCTCAATACTTTTGGGCCGTGGGCTGCCCCTGCGGTAAATCACATGAGGTGTAATTTGCATATAGGGTGAAGAGAACAGCAGGGTTTTTTGTCGATCAGGGGTTATGCTCAGGCCATTGGCGGCGAATTCGCCGTGCTGAGAACCAACCAGGTCCAGCATGTCACCGAGGTTGGATTCGTCCTGAATCATCAGCTCAACCCCCAAGCTGTCAGCAAAGGCTTCTGCCAGCTCGTATTCAAAACCGGTGTAGCCAAAAGGACCTTCGTAATAGGTTATCGGGCCGTTGCTTGACAGCACAGGCAGATAACCCTTGTCAATAATGCGCTCCAACAGGGTGGGAATGGCGCTGCCCGACAATATAAACGGCATCATACACAACATAAAGCTGCCGATAACATGCAGCGGTCGCGCGTAGCTTTGAGGCCTGGTTGTCGGTCTATTCATTAGGGTTAAATTTAAGTGCAATAGCATAAACGGAGGCGGATTATACCGTATATGGTGTCAGATTACTGCCTTTTAAAGCGTTTAACGGGTGAACACTTCAAAGCATGGCCAAACAGTGAATGGCGGGTCTTAATGTTCGAGCCAAGCGCTAACAGTAACAGCCCGCCTTTGTTGAGATTGAGCAACAAACTGACCCGTAAACGGCGCTTTCCAGCATAAGCCGCTACCGCCAAACCGCCCTATCAAGTACAATGCGCGCTTGTTTTAAGCCAAGCTCGCGCAAACTAAGATCTCTTTTCATGTCTGTTCAATCGACTGTTCAATCGACCATGCTCACTCTCTCAGGCGCACAAGCGCTCTCCCGTTTCCGTTCAGACAAGCTACAAACGCGCCTGAGCGCGGCCTGCCCCGGCGCTAAATTTGAATCTGCCTGTTTTATGCACTTTGTCGCGGTATCCAGCACGCTCAACCATGAGCAATACACGATATTGGAGCAGCTATTGCGATACGGTGATATTGGCAGTGAGTCGATCCCGGCGCCTGAGCTCGGCAGCTTATTTGTGGTGGTGCCCCGGCCGGGCACCATATCACCCTGGTCATCGAAGGCGAGCGATATTGTGCACAATGCCGGTTTAACTCAGGTACAGCGCGTTGAGCGGGGCATCGCCTATTGGGTATCCGGTTTAGAGGAGTCGCAGCGCTCCACCGTTGCAGCTTGCCTGCACGACCGAATGGTGGAAGCGGTATTGCCCAGTTTGGCGGCGGCGGAGGCCTTATTTGTGCGGCATGAACCCCAACCGCAAACGACGGTTGATATTCTCTCCGGTGGCCGACCCGCACTGGAGGCCGCCAACCGCAGCCTTGGACTGGCACTTGCGGATGACGAAATAGACTATTTGCTCGACAGCTTTCAGTCCCTGGGTCGCAACCCGGTCGATGTAGAGCTGATGATGTTCGCCCAAGCCAACTCCGAGCACTGTCGCCACAAAATATTCAATGCCAGCTGGACCATCGATGGCGAAGACCAGCCGATTTCTTTGTTTCAAATGATCAAAAATACCCACCAACAGAGCGGCGATAATGTGCTCTCAGCCTATGCGGATAATGCCTCCGTCATCGTGGGCAGTGAGGCGGGGCGCTTTTACCCCAATCCAGAGGATTTGACTTACGGCTATTACCCACAGCCGGTTCATCTATTAATGAAGGTAGAAACCCATAACCACCCTACCGCCATTGCCCCTTTCCCCGGTGCTGGCACCGGTGCCGGCGGCGAGATTCGGGATGAAGGGGCAGTGGGTAAAGGCTCCAAGCCCAAGGTGGGCTTAACCGGGTTTACAGTATCCAACCTGCATATTCCCGGCTACCCCATGCCCTGGGAGGCCGAATACGGCAAGCCCGAGCGCATAGTCAGTGCCCTGGACATCATGCTCGAAGGCCCCATAGGTGGCGCGGCCTTCAATAACGAATTTGGTCGCCCCAATATTTGCGGCTATTTTCGCAGCTTTGAAATGGACTTTGACGGCGAGCGCCGCGGCTACCATAAACCGATTATGCTGGCCGGTGGCTATGGCAACATTAAAGCCGAGCATATTGCACAGAATCCCTTTGCGTCAGGCGCCAGCTTAATTGTGCTGGGTGGCCCTGCCATGCTGATCGGCCTTGGGGGTGGTGCCGCCTCGTCGATGACCTCAGGCTCCTCGCTGGAAGCCTTAGACTTTGCCTCGGTACAGCGCCAAAACCCGGAAATCCAGCGCCGCTGTCAGGAGGTGATTGATCAATGCTGGCAACTGGGTGACAACAACCCCATCGCCTTTATCCACGATGTAGGTGCCGGTGGCTTATCCAATGCCTTTCCTGAATTAGTCAAAGACGGCGGCTGCGGCGGCCGCTTTGACCTGCGCAAAGTGCCCAATGATGAACCCGGTATGAGCCCGCTGGCGATCTGGTGCAACGAATCCCAAGAGCGCTATGTAATGGCGGTTATGCCGGAGCACTTGAGCACTTTTGAGCGTATTTGTAAACGTGAGCGCTGCCCCTATGCGCGGGTGGGTGAGGCGACATCCGAGCCACACTTATTAGTCAATGACAGTCTGCTCGATGCCAGACCCGTTGATCTGCCCATGTCCGTGCTATTTGGTAAACCACCCAAAATGCATCGCACTGCCCACCGCTACCAAGGGGCCACCCATCCCTTCGATACCGGCGCCATTGATCTCAAACAGGCAGTGGAGCGCGTGCTGCAACACCCCGCGGTGGCCAGCAAAATGTTTTTGATCACCATTGGCGATCGTACCGTCAGCGGCCAAGTCTCGCGGGATCAATTGGTTGGCCCCTGGCAGGTGCCGGTCGCCGACTGTGCAGTTACCACCGTCGCCTATGAGGGCTATGCCGGTGAGGCCATGTCTATGGGTGAGCGCAATCCCATGGCCCTGCTGGATGCGCCTGCCTCAGGCCGTATGGCCATTGGCGAGGCGATTACCAATATTGCCGCCACCCGCATCCAACAGTTGAGCGATATTAAATTGTCCGCCAACTGGATGTGCGCGGCCGGCCATAAAGGCGAAGACGAAAAACTGTTTCGTACCGTTGAAGCCCTGGGTATGGAGCTGTGCCCAGCCCTGGGCATTACCATTCCGGTGGGTAAAGATTCCATGTCCATGCGCACCGCATGGCAACAGCAGCACCACGGTGAGCCACAGCAAAAAGCCGTGACCGCACCGATGTCGGTGGTGATTTCGGCCTTTGCGCCAGTGGTGGATGTGCGGCACACCCTAACGCCTCAGCTAAAAACCGATGTCGACAGTCAATTGCTGTTTATTGATTTGGCGGCGGGCAAGCAGCGCATGGGCGCCTCTATTCTGGCTCAAGTATATGGTGCATTAGGCGAAAGCGTTGCCGATGTGGAATCACCGGCAATACTAAAAGCGTTTTTTAATGCCATGCAGACATGCCTGGCCGGTCAATGGCTAATGGCCTATCACGATCGCAGTGACGGTGGCTTGCTGGCGACCCTATGTGAAATGGCCTTTGCGGGGCACTGCGGGGTTGATATTGATCTCTCTCAATTGCCGGGGTCAGTGAACGATATTGTGTTTAACGAAGAGCTAGGTGCCCTGGTGCAGGTGGCCACCGCCAAGCTCGACAAGGTCAACGCGGCCTTCGCTGCCCAGGGCCTCAGCGATCATGTGCATGCCATCGGCAAGCTTAATAAAGATGACAGCATTCGCATTCAACGCCATGGCAATACCCTATTGTCGGCTGCCCGTGCGGACTTACAGGCCCTGTGGAGTCTCACCAGCTATCATATGCAAGCCCTGCGCGACAATCCTGAATGTGCCGAACAGGAATTTGCCTTGCTCAAGCAAGAGAACCCGGGCTTAAGCGCTTCTCTTTGCTATGATCCCGCAGAGAATATAGCCGCGCCTTATATCGCCAGCGGCCAGCGCCCGCAGGTGGCTATTGTGCGCGAGCAAGGCATCAACGGCCATGTTGAAATGGCGGTGGCCTTTGACCGCGCAGGTTTCAAGGCAGTCGATGTGCATATGAGTGATATTTTGTCGGGCCGTACCCAGCTGGCCGATTTTAAAGGCCTGGCAGCCTGTGGCGGTTTTTCCTACGGTGATGTGCTCGGTGCGGGCGAAGGCTGGGCCAAAACCATTCTCTTTAACGCCATTGCCCGCGACCAGTTTGCCACATTCTTTCACCGTGACGACACCTTTAGCCTGGGGGTTTGTAACGGTTGCCAGATGATGTCCAACCTCCACTCGCTGATCCCGGGGACAGATCACTGGCCGCACTTTGGGCGCAATCGCTCTGAGCAATTTGAAGCCCGCTTTAGTTTGGTACGCATTGCCGATACGCCATCCATTATGTTTGCCGGTATGGCCGGTTCTCACTTGCCTGTGGCCATTGCACATGGTGAGGGCAAAGCGGAGTTTGCAACCACGGATCAATTTAACGCGTGCGATAGCAGTGGGCTGGTTGCCATGCGTTATGTGGATAATCATATCCAGCCTGCGACCACCTACCCCTTCAATCCCAATGGTTCAGCCGGTGCCATTGCCAGCGTCAGCTCCAGCGATGGCCGCGCCACCATTATGATGCCCCATCCGGAGCGGGTTTTGCGGACAGTCAATAATTCATGGCACCCTGACAACTGGGGTGAAGACGGCCCCTGGCTGCGCATCTTTCGCAATGCCCGGGTATTTGTGGATTGATTGGCAAACCTGGATTAAAGCGCAAAAGGGCCTCTGGGCGGATATTGTCAATGCCAATAGCGTGATAATATAAACGCACCTTAGTCAGCCATTCTTTATGAAAACAACTTATGAAAACAAGGAAATAAAAATGAAAACACTACGTTTCGAAGGTTCAGGTTATGAATATTTTAAAATTTGGATTGTTAACATCCTCTTGACCATTATTACCTTAGGGCTTTACTACCCTTGGGCAAAGGTGAGAAACCTGCGTTATTTTTACGGTAACGCCCTGCTCGAGGACAGGCGTTTTGACTATCACGCAACCGGTAAGCAACTATTTAAAGCCTACCTTATCGCAATGCTATTATTTATCGTCTATGTGATTGTGCAGCAGGTTTTTCCCCTTGGCAGTTTGGCCTTATTGGCGGTTTTGTTTCTCGCCATTCCTTGGATTATTTGGCGCAGTATGATGTTTAGCATGCGTATGACCAGTTTTAGCAACGTGCGTTTTGGCTTTGATGGACAACTGGGTCAGGCTTATGTCAACTTTTTGCTACTGCCTTTACTGCTGTTTATCTGTCTTTATCTGCTACCCATTGGCGCTGTCGCCCTTATATTCACGGGCGGTGTACAGATGACAGCGGGTACTGGCTTTATGGTGTTTATTGGTTTTTTGTTGCTGATTGCATTGGTCGCCTATATCTTTGCGCTAATGAAAAAACGCAACGCCATGTATAGGATTAACGGCACTACTTATGGTCAAGGCCGCTTCTCAGCAGAGCTGCAAACAAAAGTCTTTTTGACAATTACCTTCAAGACCATAGGTCTCTCTATTCTCGCCTTAGTGGCCTATATTGCGTTTATCCTTGTGGTTGCGCTGCTGTCTATCGGCATAGATACTCTGCAAACCATAGGCATAAATGCAAATGATCCCGATGTCATTATTGAAGCCCTGGGTGCCAGTCTTTATGTTATGTTTATAGCGATTTACCTGGGTGTTTTTATCTTTGGTTTTTCGATTGCGGCCTATGTCTATACCCGTCACCGCAACTATATTGCCAATCACACCCTATTGGACGAAAAAATTGCCTTGGGCTCCACCCTAAAGGCGCGCACATTGGTTTGGGTAATGCTAAGTAACCTGGTGATTTTGGTGTTCACTGCGGGGCTCGGTTTACCCTGGACTAAAGTCAGAGTGGCGCGTCTGATTCTTGAAAACACCCAAGTAGACACTGCGCTTGGCTTTGATGACTATATCACCCAGCAACAGTCTTACCAATCGTCCTTGGGCGATCAAATTGGTGATGCCTTCGACGTCGATGCAGGTTTAGCCATTTAATCCCAAACCGCAGTTGGTCGCTTATTGCCAAGCCGAGGTACTGATATGCTCGCACAAACACTTGAGGTCTTATTTACCCATAGTAGGCTGAATTCAAAAACGCTACACAGATTTGGGCTGGATATAAGGCCGCAATACCGCCTTGTCGCTCTTGGCTCTGTTGTTAAAAAGGGCTACCGCCATTGCCGACCCGCGACGAAGTTTTGTTTTGCAGTCTTATCACTCAGTCCACATTCTGTGTTCAACGGCGATTATTAATTATGTCAGTTGTACCCATCAAGGGAAAATATTACCCTGCGGGGAGTGCGGCACAAATGGCGGCCACACTCCTTGGCCAGCACGATCGCTACACCATTGATACCGCCGACGGGCAATCCTTCTACGGCTTGCTCACGGAGATTGAGGTGAGCCCTCGCTTGGGTAATATTGAGCGTAAGTTGAATTTAGAGGATGGCTCGGTATTTGCGACCACCGATAATAATGCCATCGACCAACTGTTTCGATCTCAGACCCAAGGCAGTGGCTTTCTCCACCACTTGGAGTCCAAACTGTCTTGGGTGGTTGTGGCTTTAGTGTTGACGGTATTTTCCGGCTTTGCGTTTTTTAAATGGGCAGTGCCCATCGCAAGCCACTGGATTGCCCACGCCTTACCCCATGAAACCAATCAGCTTATTGCGGCCAACACCCTATCCTTTTTAGACAAATATATGTTTGCTGAAAGTAAGCTTGACAGTGAGCGCCAGGCAGCCGTTCGCCAGCACTTTTTTTCACAACTGGTGCCTCTCGAAAGCGATACTGATATCACCTATACCTTACATTTTCGCCGTTTGGGCGGGGGCATACCCAATGCCTTTGCCTTGCCCTCAGGTGATATTATTCTCACCGACACCTTCGTCAACATCAGCGAAAACCAGCAAGAAATAGACTCAGTCCTACTGCACGAGATGGGCCACGTGGCTCACCGCCATAGTTTGCAAATGGTGGTGCAGGGTGCTTTTGTAACCGTAGTGGTGCTGATGCTAACGGGTGATGCCAACGCATTGGTGGATGCGGGCGTTGGTCTGGGCTCAATATTGTTGAGTACTGGCTATTCAAGAAACCACGAGTCAGAAGCGGATGAGTATGCCTTTAACAAAATGTTAGCGGCAGGAATTGATCCCATCCACTTTTCCAATATCCTCGCCAGAATGACCGGCTATATGGAATCAAAAGACCCTGCTACCGGCTCCGAGGATGAGCAGCAGCCAAGCCCGGATAAACCAGACAATGAATTGGTCGATTATCT
Organism: Pseudomonadota bacterium; assembly: GCA_039815165.1. Classification (GTDB taxonomy): domain Bacteria; phylum Pseudomonadota; class Gammaproteobacteria; order Pseudomonadales; family Cellvibrionaceae; genus CANLBN01. Next base: position 2,448 of record JBCBZU010000010.1, on the reverse strand, counting down.
GTCCACGCATCCCAAAACCCAGGATCGCATAGACCAGGCCAAGCGTTATAGCCGATGCTTTCAGCAAGGCCTTAAAACCTGTCGCTAGGCTGGCTTCGCCAATGGGATTGGGGGGAGAGCGCGTGCGGATGAACGGCCTTGAATCCCTTGTGGAAGCAGCGTCCAGAGCGGGCTGGTTAAGCAGCAGAGTGATGGCTGCTGTCAATTTGCTTAACAGGCAGCGTTATTGTAAATGTCGTACCTTTGCCCACGGTGCTTTCAGCCGAAATATTGCCACTGTGTTTTTGCATAATATTATAAGACAGAGACAAACCTAAGCCGGTCCCTTCTCCAACGGGTTTTGTGGTAAAGAACGGGTCGAAAATTTTTACAAGATTTTCTTGCTTAATGCCCTTGCCGTTATCTTCTATCATGATTTTGATATGGTCGTCTTGATGCAGCGTGCGAATAGCGATTTTGCCCTCGCTGGACTCCTTTTCCATTGCCTGGCCGGCATTTACCAATAAATTCATAAGTACCTGATTGATCTGCATGGGCAGGCACTGCACTAAGGGCAGCTCGCCATACTGTTTATCAATAGTAGCAATATACTTAAGCTCATGGGCGACCACTTTGAGGGTGCTTTCAATGCCCTGGTTGATATCGGCTTGTTCCCATTGATTGGTATCCGCTCTCGAAAAGTGCTTAAGCGATTTAACGATATCCTCAATTCGATTAATACCATCAAAAGACTCTGTTAACAGTTGGCTTATATCCTCGATAACAAACGCAATATCATGTTCCTCATTAATAGTATCGACGGTTTTTATAAGCTCATCATTATCAATTTTTTTGATCAGTGCAGAATACTTATCAATGGTTTGGTTGAGTGCATTAGCATAGTGCTGTAGAGAACTAAAATTGGACTTGATAAAGCCGACAGGGTTATTGATTTCATGGGCAACTCCGGCGGCTAATTGGCCTATAGAGGCCATTTTTTCCGACTGTAGCAACTGGTTTTTTTGTTTCTTCCAGTTTTTCTATCAGTATTTGCTGTGCCTTTTTTTCTTGCGTGAGTTTGATTGAGGTTTTTTTTAGCTGTATATGATTCATTGCCGTGGCGGTGGCATCATTTACCGTTATGCATATATGCGTTACCTCATGTTCTGCATCCATAATCGGGAATAGTGAACAATTTTGAATCATTTTTTCATTACTGCCAGTAACCGGCCGACTGCTGGGAAAGTTAAACAAACATGATCGCTGTTCCCAACTAATAAAACTGGAGTTTTTCAGTAGAAAAATATTGTGGAAACGTTGTTTTAACCAATTTTCTGGTAGCTCCGGATAGCTATCAAAAAGAGTACTGCCAATAAGCTGATCCGCGCTCTTATGTATATGGTCAGACATAAAATGATTGCATAGCACAATGGTAAACTCTTTATCGATCACCAGTATGCCCATATTGACTTGGGCAAAGGTTTGTTCCAGGTCGACTGGCGAGTGACCTTGTTCACCCAGTACTTGTTGCCCCAGGAATCGTAGACCTCCTCCCACTTGCGGCCACCGAGCGTCAACGGAGGTGGCACGCGGGCCCCAGCGGCGATGCCTTGAGCAAGGATGGGTGGGGTCAAGCTTAAATGCGGAGGACTCGTGCCGAACTGTACGGGGTGCATCGAACCGTGTACTGGACTCGCGCGAGGGCTCCCGCCTACCATGTAGTAGGAACGCTGCCCGGTAATGCTGTTCACCCTGCAAGAGCACAACGCACACCAAGGGGGGGTTGAAACGGACACCATGCACGACGTAGAGGTGCTGGAGCGACATTCTCTGCGTATCATCCTCGCATTATCTTTTTACGTGCGTTGTTCTTCCGGTTCCTCGCTCAACTCCGGGAGAAGACCGACCTCGAATATTCATTGGAGAATCGTACCTCGTGCGGTTCCATGGCTCTGGGCGTTCGGTGCGAGGAACAATCTCTGTATCGGTTCCTAGGAATCATTATCCTTAACAATTCAAAGAGCCACGCAGGAAATCGATGGCCCGGCCTCGGGAATGCTGGGACTAATTTGGTGGAAAATTTTGTCCTCTCCTCAAGGGAAGAATTATCGTCATCAGGCTCGTGCTGGACGTCCGATTTGAACAATTTCAATACCGGAGGTCGTGCGTGCATCTCTTTCGGTTGTTCACTGCTGCGATGGAGAAGTTTAGTTTCGTCCAACGGTACGAGACATCTCACGCATAAAGGCTACAAACTGAATACAGGTGGACGATAACGTTCAGTGCAGGTGGATGAGGCGGGCGAAAAGGAACTACCAGGGTTTGACTGGGACAGCTGCGCGGCGCAGGAAGCAATATCCAGGGTCGGATTGGATCTGTTTTTATTCCGTCATCGTTTACGTACAAAGATAGAGTAACATGGTGCCCCATGGAAGGGCAGAAGGAAAATACGTTACCGTCGTTGAGTTT
>JBCBZU010000324.1:0-3318 GCA_039815165.1 Pseudomonadota bacterium | reverse complement strand
GGTTGCTCTTTGGTGCGGTACTATCGTATATTCAACTCATAAGGTCAATGGGGGGCAGATGACAGAGGACGGGGGCTTGGGTAATGAGGGTTAAATGGTTTAACTTTGAGCGGTGTCTGAGTGGATAGTTTTTGTCAAGAGCCTTGGCTACGACAGTGGCTACATAAGGCCGTAGGAATTGAGTACTTGCTCTAACTTTTCCTTGTTTACCGGTTTTTTAATAAAATCGATTGCACCGAGCTTTTTCACGCGCTCTCTGGCCTCAGGCTGGATATCTCCCGAAATAACAATAATCATGGCATTTAAGCTCTCCTTAAAAACGTGCTCGAGAACACCATAACCATCAAGTTCTGGCATAGTGAGGTCGAGGAAGGTCATTTCCCCCCTGCCTTCGCGTATTGCTGCTAAACCTTCAACACCGTTTTTGGCAAAGGTAATGTCAACATCCCAACTGTCGGGCAATGACTTGGCGACTTGTTTTCTGGCCATATTAGAGTCGTCGCAAATGAGTAGAGGTAATGCCATAAAAATCGGTATATCGTTGATTAATCAGTGAAAATAGCCGTTAACCCGAGCTTCGAACCCTGGATTAACCCTAAGTATAGACAGAATCTGGCCGCCGTCAGGTTTTTTCATCAAATTCCTTCGGTAGTCCGGGCATAGGGCCAGGACTTGCCAATCACTGGAAAGTGACGCAATGGGTGATTTACAATGCTTGTTTTGTGATTAGCAAGCGATTAGTTTATGCCCACTATTTACCATAACCCCCGTTGTTCTAAATCCAGAAACACACTGGCCCTGCTTGAGTCCAAAGGCATTACACCCGATATTGTGCTGTATCTGGATACGCCTCCTGACAAAACTGAGCTAAAGTCCATTGTCGCTAAACTGGGACTTGGGGTAAGAGATATTATCCGCACCGGTGAAGCCCTCTATCAGCATTTATCCCTAAAAGATGACTCATTAAGCGATGAACAGCTCTTGGAGGCCATTGCCGAGCACCCTAAACTGTTGCAGCGGCCGATTGTTGTAGACGGAAAACACGCGATTATCGGTCGACCACCTGAGAAAGTATTGGATTTGATTTAATCGTTTTGCCAGAGGCTGCTCTATGACTAGATTTCCACTTTTTCCCAGGCGCAGAATAAGAGCTGCTGTGCACACCATCCGCCTGAATTTCCCCGCTTGATGTCTTCCTCTTATATCTTAGTGCTTTACTACAGCAGTAAAGGCTCAACAGCCGCTATGGCAAGGCATATTGCCAGTGGCGTTGAGCAGGCAGGCATGGAGGCGCGATTGCGCACGGTACCCAAAGTATCAAGCCTGTGTGAAGCCACAGCGCCCGCCATACCGGATAGCGGCACCATTTACTGCACCAAGGACGACTTAAAAGCCTGCGCTGGTCTGGCACTGGGCAGCCCTACCCATTTCGGGAATATGGCCGCGGCGATGAAATATTTCTGGGATGGCAGCAGCAGTGAGTGGCTTAATGGCGACTTAATTGGCAAACCCGCGGGAGTATTTACCGCAAGCGGCAGCATGCATGGCGGACAAGAGAGCACCTTGATTTCAATGATGTTGCCTCTGCTGCACCACGGCATGCTAATAACAGGCCTGCCGTATAGTGAGTCGCGCCTAATGCAAACTCAAACCGGCGGCACGCCCTATGGCCCCTCTTGCCTATCGGGCCCTGCTGGCAATAACACCTTAAGTGAGGATGAAATAACACTGTGCACAGCTTTAGGTAAACGTATCGCCACTATCGCGAGCAGACTATGAACTTGCCGACAGATGACCCTATAACCAGGCGCTTGCTGTGGCTCATCCACAGCGCCTGCATTGCCCTGCTGACCGTCGTTACGCTATCTGCCTGGTTTGACGGCGACCATTTCTGGATAATTTGGTTGATACAGTCTCTACCGCTGATACTGCTCTTACCCGGGCTTATACAAAAGCACTACCGCAGCTATAGCTGGCTGTGTTTTATAATGCTGATGTACTTCACCAACTATGTGGTTCAAGTCTATTCCCCCAGCCGTGGGCTAATGGATTATATGGGCCTGGTACTGACAGTCATTATCTTTATCGCCTCGATGTACGCCAGCCGCCGCTTACAGCGGCTATTTAAATCTACATTATCGAATTAAATCAAACACTTAATAAAGCAGCAGCCTGGAGTGGCCGTTGGTTTTAATGCCAATTAAACAAAATTAAACAAAGTTATCCAAAAACCCTGATGTCTGTTCATTTTTTGCTACTCTTAAGAAAAGAGAGCAGTGCCGCTTACACACTAAAGAGCGGAATCCATTTGTATATCCCGGGCTATGGAGATCAAAAATGTTCAGACAATTACTTAATCTATTCGGCTTTTCCGGCGGCAATAGTTCTGCTATTCAAGCGATGCAGCAAGCCATTGATGGCATTATCAGCATTGACGAAAACAACTGTATTACCTTCTACAATGATGCCGCTGTCAAATTGTGGGGCTACAGCCGTGAAGAAGTCATGGGCAAAAATGTCGCCATGCTGGTGCCCAAGGAAATTCGCGGCAATCACGATGAATTGGTCAATCGCAATCGCCGCACCGGTGAAGATAAAATTGTCGGCACCAGCCGCGATATTGAAATCGAGTGCAAAGATGGCAGCCGCACCTGGTGTAATCTATCGCTCTCCAAGGTAAAGATTGGCGGTAAAATTTCCTATACGGCTTTTGTTAAAGATATATCCGCGGATCGCCGCAACCGGGAAACCATTAAACAAACCTTAGAGCAGGCCATCGATGGCGTGGTAATGATTGACGAAAGCAATATTGTCACCTTCTTTAACAGCGCCGCTGAGGAATTATGGGGCTACTCGCGCGATCAGGTGCTTGGCAAAAACGTAAAAATGCTAGTGCCTAAAGACATTCAAGCCAACCATGATAACTACGTCAATGCCAACCGCCGCACTGGCGAAAATAAAATAGTCGGTTCCAGCCGCGAGGTTCCCGTCTACAGGGCTGATGGTGAACTACGCTGGGGTAATCTGGCACTATCAAAAGTCGAAGTCGACGGCGACATAATCTACACCGCTTTTGTTAAAGATGTAACCGAAGACGTCAAACGCCGCAAAGAGTTTGAGACCCTTTCACTGGTGGCGAACGAGACCGATAACTCAGTGGTTATTACCGATAAGAACGGCAAAATCGAATATACCAACCCCGGCTTTACCCGCATGACCGGCTACCAATTTGAACAAGTCAAAGGCAAAAAACCGGGTGACTTTTTGCAAGGCGAACATACCAACCCCAATACCAAAAAAGCCATCCGGGAAAAACTG
>JBCBZU010000072.1:0-7657 GCA_039815165.1 Pseudomonadota bacterium | reverse complement strand
CTATCCCAAGCAAAGTTCTGGGGTATTGTCATCAGTAGTATACGCCGACGGACTTGCTATTGTGCCCATAGGAACACAAGTTAAACCTGGAGATAACATAGAGGTATTGCTTTTTTCTCAGTTTATATAGCGCTTACCGTCAACCGTTTACCGCGAGAACACTCAAAGAATAGGCTGTTGACTGCTAATGGCCAACTTGCCTACTATGAGTATCTGTTTATAGGCCGGCATTTGCTAAAATAAATGCTCATCTTTTGAGGCACTCCAAAGATACTCCAAAGGCACTCCAAAAGTAATCCAAAGGTAAAAAGAACCATGTCACCCGATCAAGAACGACAGATACAAGCAGCGGTTTTTCAACAATTGCTCGCCCATTTAGACAAGCGTAAAGACGTACAAAATATTGACTTAATGAACCTTGCCGGCTTTTGCCGCAACTGCCTAAGCAAATGGTATATGGCAGAAGCCGAAAAAGTGGGTGTGGATATCGATTACCATCGGGCTCGCGAGCAGGTCTATGGTATGCCCTATAGCGAATGGAAACAAAAATACCAAAGCGAGGCCACAGCCGAGCAGTTGGCCAAGCTGCAAGCACAGCAACAGCAATGAACTCAGCCCGCGTTAAGCAACTCTTTACCTACCCGGTTAAGTCACTTAGGGGGATTGCGGTCGATAGGGCGGAATTAACTGAACAGGGTTTTCGTTGGGATCGGCACTGGATGATCATCAATCAAAATGGCCGTTTTATTAGCCAGCGACAGTTTCCCAAAATGGTGTTGATACATACGCAGTTGAGCGATATCAATCTCATCTTAAGCACTGCCGGCTTACCGGATTTGGTTATTCCCCTAGACTACCCAAATGACAGCCCCGAGGAACAAGCCACATATAGTAAGGCGACTATTTGGAAAGACCACTGTGAAGTCGTTGATCAAGGCCAAGCAGCGGCTGAATGGCTCACCAGAGCGATAGCGACACCAAACACGATAAGACTGGTGCGGATGCGACAAGGCAGCCGGCGTGCGCAGAGTAAACCCGAACAACTGGGTGCCGATACCCATACCTTGTTTGCGGACGCGGCACCGTTTTTAATCACCAATACCGCCTCTCTTGATGCGTTAAATGGAAAGATGCAGACCCGTGGGTATGACACGGTGACCATGGAGCGCTTTCGCCCCAATATTGTTATTGAGGGTCCCCAGGCGTTTGCAGAGCATCAAATTCAATCACTGGCTTGCGCCAATTACCGCTTTAAACAGTGCTACCCCTGCCAACGCTGTGTGATACCCACCATTGATATCAACAGTGGCATACGGCATCCACAGCAGCAACCTTTTAGTATTATTGCCGAATTAAATCCCATGCCCGATAACCCTAAGGCGCCTGCTTTTGGTGAAAATGCCATATTGGCATCAGGTTCAGGGCACACGATGCATATCGGCGATGTATTAGCGCTGGATAACTCTCAAACGACATAGAAAACAATGGCCGTTTTTATACTGTGTCTGTAAGGTAGCCAAACGTCAACAAAAAGGGGATTGATACCGTGTCAACAGCGGCTAAAGCAGCTTCACTTTCCGCCTTCGTATTTCCCGGCAGCGGTCATCTTTATCTTAAGTGCTATGTCCGTGCCGCCCTGCTTATTGGGATTGCGGCCGTTGGTTTGTATATGCTGATGTCGGCAGCCTTCGTGATTGTGTGGTCAATTGCCAGTGGTATTGAGCCAGGAACCCCCTTGGATATTCAGCTTATTCGCGAGACGGTGCGCAACAGCATGGTCGTCTATGAACAACCGGAATTGCAAACCTCAAAATGGGCAATTGTCCTTAGTTGGATAGTGAGCGTAGCAGATGCCTATCGGGTAGGGAAACAGCGGGATAATCGTTAACTCAGTTGGACGACTATAGCGTAAAAACAGCGTAAAAACGTTTATTTAGGACGTTCAAATTTCACCCAAATCTGTGAATCCAATTCATTTTGTTTTCGAGTAGAGACAACCTGGTAGCGTTTATCTAAATTTCCGCGCTCGGTATTTTGCTGTTGCTGAGTTAGGGATACCCATTTGCCTAGCGGCAGTACGCGCGTAATGGTGGTTGCCATGGCATTCAACCCGCCATTGCTATTGCTGTGTTCACGCAGTGGAGTCGAAAAGGTCGCCACCAATGATATTTTTTCATCTTTTAGTAAGGTGGGAATTAATTCAACACCATAGACGCGATTAATCAACTGTTGATTTTTATATTCACCGCCCGCAGGCGATACGGGTCCATTTAATGGCTCGATCAATTTTTGGCGGGCTTGCTCTCGCCCCTGTAATTGACGCCAGTAATAAGCCTCCAAAGTCAGCGGTAATAACTGCTGCTCCGCAATAACAACGGTGGAGCCATCATCAATAGTAAGGTTATTGCGGGTGGCAGGCTCTTTGGTGGTCGACCGCCATTCAGTGGAAGACGTAGACCCACTCGTTAAAGGCCGTGCACCACGATAAATAGATACATTGATAGGCTTTCGAGGTCTGTCCAGTTGCTTAATAATAGTCGTAAGCTGTTTAATATCCGCCGATGGGCCCCGTAACAGTAAAGTGCTGCCCTCGGCGCTTACTGACAGTTGCTCACTGACAATATCATTGAGTAAATTTTCGATGACCGCACCACTGCGGTGTCTTAACTCAATGGCCTGGTAACTGTCGGCAAAAAGCACATTAGCAAACAGTAGACAAAAGCCTAGGGCAAAGTATTGATTCACAAGCATTCTCCACGCATGATCAGCACTTACTAACTATAGACCTTTTAAACTGGATTTCTCAATTGGATGCTCGTCAACAGTGCTCGTCAATAATAACAGACGCAAAAACAATCATTTTTATTATGCCAATTAGTGTAATTCTGTTCCCAGGCGCAAACCCGAATAACAAGTCTGCGGCCTAATTTTCTGTAGGGCTTGTAGAATCAAACAATGGTGGTAAAGTAACGGCTTTCACGCCCAATGACTATAGGCGACCTAAAAATTGAGGGATTTCTGTCCCTGGCGAATGTCCGTGTTTAAAAAGCGCTTAGCGCTTACGGTTAAAGTGAAAACACTGTAAAAACAGGTTTTGGATATTAACGGTCACTTGCCCAGCATTAGCGCCTGTCTAGCATCTGTCTAACACCTGTCTATAGACCGGCGCTCGCTAAGACAAATGGCAATTTTTAGAGGCGCTCTATACCTAAGCCCTATAGCTGAAACACAACGATAAATTGGAATGGCTATGTACCACTTTCACATTGCTGATGATCATCCATTATTTAGAAGTGCACTACTGGAAATTATTCACCATCAATTTAATGATGTCACCATCAGTGAATCCTCAGACTTGGAAAGCACCTTTAAAGCATTGGAAGAACAGAAAGACATTGACCTTTTGCTGTTGGATCTGCACATGCCGGGCAGTCAGGACTTATTTGGCTTAATCAACGTCAGGGAAAAATTCCCCTCTGTGCCGGTTGCCATTGTGTCAGCGAATGAATCTGCCAATGTGATCCAGCGGGCCATGGGCCATGGCGCCAGTGGCTACATTCCCAAATCAGCCTCAGCCAAAACACTGCACAGCGCTATTAAAGCGCTAACCAAAGGCGAGCGGTGGTTGCCGCCCGGTGTTCCTAACACACCGCTGGTGGTCAGCGATGAAGAAAAGTCCCTGGCCGCCAAGGTTGCCACGCTTACGCCACAGCAATACAGAGTACTATGCTATCTGCGCGAGGGCTGGCTAAATAAGCAAATCGGTTATGAGCTCGGCGTTACCGAAGCCACGGTAAAAGCCCATATTACTGTGATTTTTCGCAAGCTCGGGGTCAGTAATCGGACCCAGGCGGTGATCATGCTTTCGCAGTTAACAATTGATAAAGAGGATAGTGACAACAGCACTAGCTAAAGCGCTGCCGTTGTTTTAATTGCGTCAGCAACGCCCGCAAGCGCGCCGGTTTAACGGGCTTGCTCAACAACTCAAAACCGAGTGCCGCTGCCCGTTTAGGCAAATCCTCCTCGGTAGACGCTGAGACAATACACACGGGCAGCTTTACCGGTGTACCGGTACTTGCAGACCATATACTGGCCAATTGCTGAGCGAGATCTAATCCCGTTACTTGTTCTGGACCCAGCTGATAGTCCATCAATAATACATCTGGCAGCAGTGATTGCTGCGCGTGTTTTTTGGCTTTACCTATGGATGAGAAGGTTTTTATTTCACACTGCCAATAGTCTAACAGCGCAGATGTCGCCAATAAATTCTGTGGATCATCATCCACATAGACGATGCGCAAGCCTCGCAACTCATCTCCACTCGCTGATTCATTAAAGCCCGAATTAAGATTCTGTTGATTTTCTGCCAGGGGAACGACTACAGAAAACTGGCTACCTTTGTTTAGTTGCGAACGACAATCAATGGGGTGATTGAGTAATTCACTAAAGCGCATAACAACCGATAGCCCCAGACCAACGCCAGGAATTTTATTTTTTTGTTGCTGTCGATCACTGCGATAAAAATCGTCAAATATCAGCTTGCGCTCCTGCTCAGAAATACCGGGGCCATTGTCAACAACACATATCTCTATTGCGGATAGACGTTGGCGCCGACGACAGCCAACGAGTACGACGCCACTCTGGGTATATTTAACCGCGTTATAAATAAAATTTTGAACAATACGCCGCAGATAATGCTTGTCGGATACAACAATGGCAGCCGTAGCGCAGTAGCGAATCTCAAGTGAAGACGAGCACTGAACCCTAACCTCATTAACCAGGTTTTGCAATATCCCATTCAGTGAAAACGCTTCTATCTTGGGTTTCAACACACCGTTATCCAGTTTAGAGACTTCCAACAGTGAGGAAATAATGGATTCCGTTGATTGAATTGCATCTTTCAACTGACTGAGTAATGCAGGCTTATGCTCACCTTTTTCAGATAGCGCACTGGCATACAAGTTAGCGGCATTTAATGGCTGCAAAATATCATGCCCCGCTAAAGCCAAAAATTTAGTTTTTGAAGCATTGGCGGCATCCGCCATTTGCTTGGCCTGTCTTAATTCTTTCTCTACCTCGCTGCGGCGATTAATCTCCTGTAATAAGTCATTATTGATTTTTACGATTGTGTGGGTTCGTTCCTGTACTCGCTCTTCCAAATATTTATTGGCATCCTCCAGCTTCCGTTGGGTTGAAATAAATTCAGTAATATCATCGTAGCTTGTCACATATCCGCCACCGGGCAGGGGTCGGCCCTTAATTTCAATAATCATCTCATCACTATGAAAGCGCATCACCCGGTAGGGATTGCCGGTGGACATCAGTGACAGACGCTTGCGAATTAAATGGTCTACATTACCTTTGCCCAATAGACCTCTTTCACTATTAAAGCGCATAATATCGGAAACGTGTAGGCCGACACGCAACATGCCCTGTGGATAGTCAAATATCTGTTCATAACGTGTATTCCAAGCGATTAATTTAAGATTTTTATCGACAACACTAATGCCTGAAGATATATTTTCAAATGAAGCAGAAAGCACTTCCTGATTAAATCGCAAGGCCTTAGTGGTCTCACCAAACAAGCTGACCACCTCTTCCACAGCCATGGTTTTACCGCTGCGAATGCTTTTAATCATCGATTGCGAAAGCGCAACACCGATAGAGCTGGATAATTTTTCCTTGGCATTATCAATTAATGCTTTTCGGCTGTGAGCTTCAAGATTAAATTTTTTATCGGGGAATAGAGAGTGTGCAACAGCATCACCTAAAAACTCTTTAATCAGGGCCTGCAAATCTTCTATATTGATGTCGTCATAAAAGTCCTGCTCGTCCCTTTGCATTTTGGTAAATGCCGTTGCCTGAATACGGTCGGATAAACTCTCAGAAGCGGTTAGCGAGTACCAGCAGTAGCACGCAATATTTGCGCCCAAGCTAATAATCACTCCCCGAGTGAAACTATCACCAAATGACAAGCCCAACAGTGATTCTGGTCGCAACCACAACACGCCAAACAAACCCTGCTCTATCAATTGCGGACCAATTAAACCGGATTGCTCAAGCAAGGGAACCATCAGGGTATAAAACCACAGACATGAACCGACAATAAGTCCGGCATATAAACCTCTGGCATTGCCTTTGCGCCAGTACAGTCCAAATAAAATAGCGGGCGCCAATTGCACCACAAGCGCAAAGGCAATTAATCCTATACTGCTAAGCGCCGCATTTTCGGCCAGAATTACTTGATAAGCATAGGCGCCCACTACCACCAGAATAACCGTTAGATAGCGCGATAGCATTAAACTACGCGAAAAATCACTCACCATATTCAAATGCTTTCGCCGGCGAATTAATAGTGGCAAAATAACGTCGTTACTTAACATCTGACTCAGTGTTACAGTCGCCACAATAATCATCGCAGTAGCCGCTGAAAAACCACCTAAAAATGCCAGCAAAGCCAACCAGGGGAGATCTTTTAATAGCGGCAGAGCAATCACATAAGTATCACCATCAACCGCGCCCTGATTGGCAAATAAAACATTACCGACAAACGCAATAATAAGAACACACAGGGTAATCAGAATTAAATAACCGCTAAAAAGCCAGCGCGATTGTTTTAAATGATGCTCTGACAGGCACTCGACAAAGGTCACATGAAACATTCTGGGAAGGCAAAAAATAGCGCAAATAGACAGTAAGGTTTCAACCAAAAACCGCAACCATGGTGGCCGTTCAAATAGGGGCGAGCCTGTTTCACTGAGCTGACTAAAGTTAAACTCCACATCAGCAAACAGCCAGCATATGGCAAACAGGGCAACTGTGATTAACACCAATAGTTTAATAACGGATTCAAACGCTATCGCCGACATGACGCCCGAGTGATAGCCGGATATATCCAAGCGGCGAACACCAAATAATACTGTGAAAGCAATCATGCTGATCACAATCACAAAAGTCAGATCCTGGCTGGCCAAAAAGTTTTCACCAATGGTTAGCAACAAAGTATCCGATACCGCTTTTAATTGAAGCGCAATATAGGGAATCGTGGCCAATAACACCACCATGCTCACTGTGGCGGCAACGCCCTGGCGCTTGCCGTATCGCGACGCGATAAAATCAGCAATGCTGTGGATATGCTCTTGTCGACAAATACGCCAAATACGTTCTAAAAGCGGATAACCAAGCGTAAACAACAGCACCGGACCCAATAAGATCGGTAAAAAACTCCACCCCCTGTCCGATGCGGTGCCCACCAAGCCGTAAAACGTCCAGGAAGTGCAATAAACGCCCAGAGCCAAAGCATATACAATGGGGTGTCGCACCCAACTGTTTTCTGTAAAATGCTCGCGATCACCCCATCGCGCCAGGCTGAATAAAAGGGTGATATAAACAAAGACCGCAATTAGGACAATGGAAGGTGCCATCACGTTTGGCTCATTTTATGATTGCCTTGACTCTATCACCACAACCTTTACGCTTCAACTTGACACGCAATGAATGCTGTATAGAGCTGGATTACTATTAACCTAGCAATCAAATAGTTCGTCCTGAACTATTTGATTGACGCCATTGAAAATTGGCGCAACTGTGCGAAGCTGCTTGATTTTCAATGGCTTACATCGGCTATGCCGATGGCAGGACATCCTTGTCCTGCGTT
>JBCBZU010000350.1:0-3032 GCA_039815165.1 Pseudomonadota bacterium | reverse complement strand
TATTAACGCGACAATTAAAATTGCCGCGTTAATAGCAGCAAGGGAAGGTATTGAAAGTGTTACCTATTCCAGATCAAGCAATGTTTAAAAAAAATTTACCCCTGTGGCTTGTAGCTAATTTGTACAAATCTCTTTACCATACACGCCTTTAACTTATCGATAACAGGACAACAACAACCATGGGTTTTAATTGCGGTATTGTCGGCTTGCCCAACGTCGGCAAATCAACACTGTTTAATGCACTCACCAAGGCGGGCATTGATGCAGAGAACTTCCCCTTTTGCACCATCGAACCCAACTCCGGCGTTGTCCCCGTACCCGATCCGCGCCTGGATAAAATTGCTGCCATTGTCAACCCAGAAAAACTAATCCCCACAACGATGGAATTTGTGGATATTGCCGGCCTTGTTGCAGGCGCCTCCAAAGGTGAAGGCTTGGGCAATCAGTTCCTCGCCAATATTCGCGAGACCGATGCGATTGCCCATGTAGTACGCTGCTTTGACGATGAAAACATTGTTCATGTAGCCGGTCAAATCGACCCCCTAGCCGATATTGACATCATCAATACTGAACTGGCACTGGCAGATTTAGACAGCGCCGAAAAAGCCCTGCAACGCTACAGCCGTTCCGCTAAAAGCGGTGAAAAACATGCTGTCGCCATGAAAACGCTATTGGAACAAATCATCCCCCATCTGGATGAAGCCAGAGCTCTGCGCTCGCTTAACTTAAGCAATGATGAACAACAGTTACTGCGGGAGATTAACCCTCTGACCTTAAAGCCAACCATGTACATTGCCAACGTAGAAGAAGATGGCTTTGAAGACAATCCCCACCTGGATCGCGTTAGACAAATTGCGACAGAAGAAGGCGCTGCTATCGTCAGTATCTGTAATAAGCTCGAATCGGAAATTGCCGAATTAGAGGATGAAGAAAAACAAGAGTTTTTAGCTGACCTGGGTATGGAAGAACCAGGGCTCAACCGCGTTATTCGCGCAGGTTATGATTTACTGACACTGCACACCTATTTCACCGCCGGCCCTAAAGAAGTCCGGGCCTGGACAATCCCCATTGGCGCCAGCGCTCCACAAGCGGCCGGTAAAATCCATACCGACTTCGAGAAGGGCTTTATCCGCGCAGAGGTCATTGGCTACCAGGACTATGTAGACTATAAGGGCGAACCAGGCGCCAAGCATGCGGGTAAATGGCGCCTGGAGGGCAAAGACTATATCGTTAAAGATGGCGATGTTATTCACTTTCGGTTTAACGTATAAAATCCATTAATTTCAATTGCTTAAAATAAAAACCTAAGTCTTTTTGGCTCTTTTTTACCCCGCAAAGACCTTAAAACAACCGTGGCCTCGGCCAATAAAATGCATTAACCAACACATTAACCAAGACATTAACCAAAAAAAGTCCCCTAAAAATTTGGCTTGAACATAAGCTTGTCTATACTTAAATCATAATTGTAAACCTGCGATGATTCCTTCTAGACACTACACGAGCCTTCTTATGTTCTGGAAAAACAACCAACAAACTGCTGAATTAACGGCAGAAAATCTATCACTTACCCAAGCCAACCAACAATACCAAAGTGAAATTAACGCTCTACAAGAGAAGGTCGCTGATCTACAAAGCCAACTCGCTGAAGCACCCTCACTATGCGAACGCAATTTAGAAACTGAGTTATTAATTCGTAGCTATGGCGGCATCAGTCCCATACGTGATCAGCTTGTAAAGTCCACAGAAAGTATGACTCAACAAAAGCAGCAACTAACCCGCTCTGAACTCAGCTTTGGCGATGTCGGCGACTCCCTGAAAAAGACCCAAGAAGACCTAGGCTATATTTACGAAAGTGCAAAACAAAGCCACGACAGCGTCACCAAACTCAAGGGCGCCACTGGGGAAATCACCAAATTCGCGGATATTATTAATACCATTTCCGAACAAACAAACTTGCTCGCCCTCAATGCGGCCATTGAGGCGGCACGGGCAGGTGAAGCCGGACGAGGGTTTGCCGTTGTGGCAGACGAAGTACGTGCACTTGCGCAGCGGGCCGGTGAAGCCAGTGGTGAAATTGGCGAACTCGTCAAGAAAATCGACCAAGATACCCAATCAACAGACGACACCATTCAAGCAACCCTAACGCGCAGTGAAGATCTCCAGTCCACCTCTGAAGACACCTTGAATAACATTGGTGCAATACTAAAAGTCTCTAACTCCATGCAAAAGGTCATACTCAACGAGTCCGACATTCACTTTATACAAATGGTTAAAATGGATCATCTGTGCACCAAGGCCGAGGCTTACAAAGCCTTTAACGAAGGCAGGGCACCGTCTCAGCAAACAAACGAGCTCTCACAAAGCCGTCTTGGCCAGTGGTACTACCATGGTGAAGGCAAGGAAAAATACCAGCAACAAGGCGCTTATCAACAGTTAGAAGAGCCGCATAATTTATTCTACAGTACGTTTAAGAAAGCCATCGAAGCCTCGGTGGGCGGCGATAAAGAAGAAGCGCACCAGCAGCTCTCGCGCATGGAAGACGCGAGCCAGAAAATCCTAGAGTGCCTAGATCGACTTGCCACCAGCATGGATTCTTCTCACTAAGAGAGCCTCTGGCCTACAATTACCCCACACTATTTAGGCCAGACAGTCTGCAATATTCACCAGCCCCTTTTCCCTTAGATACTTAGCTTGACAGTCCCGAATGCTATCGAGATAATACGCGCCCTCAACGGTCCCAGCACCGTTACCCCCTCGTGGCTACGTAGCTCAGCTGGTTAGAGCACAGCATTCATAATGCTGGGGTCACTGGTTCAAGTCCAGTCGTAGCTACCATTTTTTATTTATAAATCAATAAATTGCAGAATTCACCACTTTTAGCGCGTCCTTCAGTTAATTTTTAGAGTCCAAATAGAGTCCTCTTAAAATATATTCCAGAAAATAGCCCCTCATTTGATTCGCCCTCTATTGTTCGTTTATAGTGCCTCCCAGCAAGCACTATAGAGAACGATAAATATAATATGGCGAAAGAC
>JBCBZU010000048.1:0-8862 GCA_039815165.1 Pseudomonadota bacterium | reverse complement strand
TTCAACTACATCCATGGTGGCACTATCGGTCACGCGCATGCCATCGACAAAACGTGACTCAATATTGAGTTTATCCAGGAGTTCGCCAATCTGTGGGCCACCCCCATGTATAACCACAGGATTCATTCCCACTAATTTCATTAGCACGATATCCCTGGCAAAACTATTTTGTAGTTGTTGATCAACCATTGCATTGCCGCCAAACTTTACCACAATGGTTTGATTGATAAAGCGCTGTATATACGGCAATGCTTCCGTTAGCACCTTGGCGACGTTCATCGCATTGTCAGCGGATAAAAATTTATTGTTTGTGGACATGAAAAGCGCCTTTTAAAAACTCACATCGAGTGTCTCGTCAACTTTTATTAGCTCGCGTTTAAATAAGGTTTTGATTTTTTCGATTCCACTGTCACTTTCTGCCTCGAAACGCAAGGTAAGGGCTGGCGATGTATTAGATGCCCTAACCAGGCCCCAACCTTTTCCGAAGTCAACACGCAGGCCATCCATTGTGGTCACTTCTCCCGGAGCAAAGTCGCCATTGCTAATCAGCGCGTCGATCAATTCAAATTTACGGTCTTCTGATACGGCTATTTTAATTTCTGTCGTAGATACCATACTGGGTAGGGATTCCAACATTTCATCTAAACTTTGATCTCTTATAGACATAATTTCCAGCAGTCGTGCCGCCGCATAAATGCCATCATCAAAACCAAACCAGCGTTCTCTAAAGAAAATATGCCCTGAAAATTCACCCGCTAACAACGCATTGGTTTCGCGCATTTTCGATTTAATATGAGAGTGCCCGGTTTTCCACATGACTGGACGGCCGCCATAGCGGCTAATAATCTGGCTCAAACGGCGGGTTGATTTAACATCAAAAATCACATCGCAACCCGGGTTTCGCGATACCACATCACGAGCAAACATCATCAACAACTGATCTGGCCAGATAATCTGGCCACTGGCACTAATGACGACTATTCGATCGCCATCGCCGTCCAGACCAATGCCTACATCGGCTTGATTCGACTTAACCGCCTCAATCAGGGGCTGTAAATTTTCAATAACGGAAGGATCGGGATCATGATTGGGAAATTCTCCATCTACATCGCAAAACAGCGGAGTCACCTTACATCCGAGATCATCAAACACTTTAGGGGCTAAATTCCCCGCCGCACCATTGGCAGCATCAATCACTATGTGCAAATCAGAATTAATCGCGATATCCGCAACTATCGTATCCCTGTAGTCGTCTTCGACATTTTCTTCCTGGACCGAGCCCATTTGCTCGGATAAGGTGAACTGCCCTGTGCTTATACGCCATTTTAAGCGCTGTATATCCTGATCCAGCAAAGTGCGTTCATTAATGGCAACCTTAAAACCATTATAGTCTTTGGGATTGTGACTAGCCGTTACGATGACACCACTGCTGGTGGCATCACTAAATACCGTGGCAAAACTAAGGAGTGGGGTTGGCACTAAACCTATGGCAATCACATCACAACCTGTACTCAAAATACCTTTTTTGAGATGATCGTAGAGCAGGGGTGAGTGCGTTCTTGCATCATGCCCTATTAGCATTGCCTTTTCACCTTGGGCCAGGGCTTCACTGGCAACCGCTCTGCCTAAGGCTTCGGCAATGACCGGGGTCAATTCTTGATTAACAATGCCTCGAATATCATAAGCACGAAAGATATGGTCGGGTACGATTATAGCCATGGCCGTATTCACTACAGCCTGGGATGAACCTTTAACCGCGGTTTGATCCGCTGTGCCAGAACTTTGCTTGTCTTGGTATACACCCGCCAACAGATCTTCGTCTTCTGCTTCGACGGCAATCTCTGAATCTGACAAATAAATGGGATTACTTAGGTCTTGCTGTTGCTGTAGATTGTCTGTTTCTCCCTCTGCAGGATTAGCACTTTTATTCAGATTGATCTCTAGAGTACTGTATAGAGCCGCCACTTGTTTGTTTTTTCTCTGAGCCGCAAAAAAAGCGAATGCGGAAGTCACCAAAAAACTCGCGGCAATTGCCAGCATAAACCACCAGGGGATGGGTGATGCCAAACGCACAAATTTAGCCGATGGTGACACTTCGATCTGCCAGTGCGACTGCGGAACTTCAACACTTTTTGTCCCGTAACCTCCGCCCTGACCTAGATTTAGAAAGGTCAAAAAACGTTGGGTGCCAATATTCTGAATGAGCAACACGTTCGCCTGATCCAGGTCCATCTGAGAGAGGCTGGCTTTTAGACCTTGTACACTCGAAGACAGATAAACAACCGCGGTAATCTCAGGGTCACCCACAGCATCATCTTTTTGCTGGGCGTAAACAGGTGAGACCCAATGGATGATCCACTCCTGAGTATCCTGTAATTTAGAGACCTCAGGGTAAACGGGGGCATTGCTCTCGGCCCGATTGATCATATCAACTTGTACAAAAGAGATATCGCCACCTGCATCCTTTTCCCTCTGAGCATCTCCCACTCGATATACGCTTACCAACTTGGCAAATGGAAATTCATTTTGCAGCTTCTGCAATTTTGTATCGACCAGCTCAGTCGAGGCCTTATTTTCCAGTGCCGATGCAAAATCAGGGTCATTGACAAAGGCTTTCAGTATGGCCTGGGATGATTGCTTATATTCCAGCACCACTTGCTGACGTTGCTGCACAAGCTGGTTGAGCGCTTTATCGAAGGACTCTTCCTGGATACCAATAAGCAGCACCCGCCACAGAACCAATGCGAGGCAGACACTGACCAGTATCGCTAAGAAGATATACTGAAAAATACGCTTTCGTTCAGGTGAGCGGGCCATTTTACGCTTGGCTTTTCGTTCTTTGTTTTTTTCCATGGTATAGGCTGTTGTACTCCGTTCCAATTGCGTTAACTATATCCCTGGCCAATTGAGACTTGCTGGCTTTGGTAAGTGCTACCTCAGTGGAAGAAGATATCAGTGTAACGGCATTATTGTCGCTGTTAAAGCCTATGCTGGTATCCGACACATCATTGGCAATAATTAAATCGAGTCCTTTGCGCGTTAATTTATCTCTTGCGTAGGCTAAAACATTATCCGTTTCCGCCGCAAAGCCAACCACATAGGGGCGTTGTGCCAAGGCAGCAACGGCAGCAACAATATCCGGATTTTTGGTCATTGCAATCTGCATTGTCTGTTGGCCTGCCTTTTTTATCTTGTGGTCGGCGATCGCTACCGGCTTGAAGTCGGCCACAGCGGCGGATGCAATAAAAATATCCGCATCTTTGACCGCCTGCATGCTCGCTGCATACATTTCATCGGCGGAATTCACGTCCATCCTGTGCACATGTTCAGGAGTAGACAAGGCAGTCGGCCCGCTAATCAACACTGTTCTCGCACCTGCATCGACTGCGGACTGTGCCAATGCGTAGCCCATTTTACCGGAACTATGATTACTGATGTATCTAACCGGATCAATGGCCTCTCGAGTAGGACCAGCCGTAATCACTACCTTCAAACCTTCGAGTATTCTGGATGAAAACAACTGGCATAGAGCAGCAGCCAGATCCTCTGGGTCCGACATGCGCCCATAACCAACGTCACCGCAGGCTTGCCCACCGCTGTCAGGACCAAGCTGATGAACGCCTCGTGTTGTTAATATCTTCATATTTTGCTGGGTCGCCTTACTGTGCCACATGGCTTGGTTCATTGCCGGCGCAACAGCAATTTGGCAGCGGCTGGCTAGACAAACTGTGGTCAATAAGTCATCGCCCTTGCCATGGGTTAAACGAGCAATCAAGTCGGCACTCGCCGGCGCAATCAGGATTAAATCGGCCCAACGGGCCAGCTCAATGTGACCCATCGCCGCTTCTGCTTTGGGGTCTAGCAAATCCAAATGGACTGGATTGCCTGACAAGGCTTGCAGTGTAAGTGGAGTAATAAACTCTTGAGCCGCGCGGGTCATAACAACGCGAACATCTGCCCCTAAATCGTGAAGGCGGCGAATAAGCTCTGCACTTTTATAGGCAGCAATGCCTCCCGATACACCCAACAATATGCGTCGATTGGTTAATCTAGCCTTCATTTGCTCACCCTTTTCCTAATATTTTAGAACATTGTGCCGAATTGTTGTCAAAGTAAAACCATGATTTTGCTCAATAGTCTGATTTTAAATGATTTTTCATTTAAGTCATGCGAACAAGTGTTTTTTTTAGCATTTTCAGGTATTGTAGCTTGGCGTAGCGCGTTAGGCTCAAATTTTGCGTTGACTGCGCAAACAATTGAGGTGCTTAAGCTTTTATTCATGAATATCGGGTTTCCCCGTACTGAATATACTGGATAGTATGCCCTCATCGATAATGATGTTGACTGATTCTCACATACGACAAGGATGTTATTTATGGCAATTACTGACTGGCCCCCATCTGAACGACCCCGCGAAAAGTTACTCTCACAGGGAGCAAGTACGCTGTCTGATGGGGAATTACTCGCAATTTTTTTACGCACCGGCTGCCACGGCAAGTCAGCGGTAGCGCTGGCCAGAGAGCTACTGCTACGTTTCAACGGCCTGCGCCCCTTGCTGGAAGCCGATAGAGCGGCCTTTTGTGGAGCAAAAGGCTTGGGTGATGCTAAATATTGTCAATTACAAGCTGTGCTGGAAATGTCTCGTCGACACCTGGGAGAAACGCTAAAGAAAAATCCTGCCTTCAGTGTTGCCTCAGAGGTAAAGCAATTTGTAATAGGTAAACTGCGACATCAGGCACGCGAGGTATTTGCTGTACTGTTTTTAGACAATCATCACCACTTACTCGCCTATGAAGAGTTATTTTACGGGACCATTAACTCCGCTGTTGTTTATCCACGAGAAATAGCCAAACGGGCGCTCGCCCTGAATACGGCTGCGATTATTCTCGCTCATAACCACCCTTCCGGGATCGCTTTGCCCAGTGACGCAGACAAGCAGATCACAGCAGAGATCAAGCATGTACTCAAGCTATTGGACGTTCGCTTGCTGGATCATTTGATCGTTGGTGATAGCGGCGCCACATCGATGGCGGAGCTAGGCTTCTTGTAGTGGTTTTTAGCGTAAAATCATTGGGCTACTCTCAAGTAACCGTAGCAATATAGGGACCTTTAGGGCTCAATTGATTCTCTATCCGGGGGATTCTGGATGACGATTGTATTGCTATTTACCCTTCTTTCTGGTATAAATCGCGCCTCATTTTTAAGTTGTGCTGTTTTCACATTGCACAGGGGTGTCCAGTGTGAGCAATACCTGCTCTACAGCACCTGCCTTATATTGAGCCAAATCTTCAGGTCCCATATTCCACTGTGATAAAGGACCCTAAACAAGCTGATCGTAGAGGCCACCATGTCTAGAGTCTGTCAGGTGACCGGGAAACGCCCTGTCACTGGAAACAATGTTTCACACGCAAAAAACCACACTAAGCGCCGTTTTTTGCCGAACCTGCACACCCACCGTTTTTGGGTAGAATCTGAAAAGCGTTTTATCAAACTACGGGTTTCCACTAAAGGCCTGCGCATTATCGACAAGTTGGGTATTGAACAAGTGCTCACCGATATGCGGGCGCGTGGTGAAAAAGTATAAAGTCTACCGCAACACTAACTAGCGTGAGGAGAGCACAATGCGCGAGAAGATTCGATTAAATTCAACAGCGGGTACGGGTCATTTTTATACCACTGACAAAAATAAACGTACTATGCCCGAAAAAATGGAGATCAAAAAATTTGATCCCGTTGTCCGCAAGCATGTGATTTATAAAGAAGGTAAGATTAAATAACCGTACTCAACGCTTCTCTAAAACCCGGCAACAGCCGGGTTTTTTGGATAAAGCCCATCCCACTATGCCAGAATTACCTGAGGTTGAAACAACTCGACGGGGCATTCTTCCTCACATCGGAGGCAAGAAAGTCAGTAAGGTTACTATTCGGCAATATCAACTTCGCTGGCCAATCCCCACAGACTTGGCCAGCACGCTGGAAAAACGCAAGCTTCTGGATGTACAGCGGCGAGGAAAATACCTGCTACTGGCCTTTCATCACGGGCATTTACTTATCCATCTTGGCATGTCTGGCAGCTTACGCATTATTCATCCCGAGGATGCACTGAGAAAACACGACCACGTTGATATTCTGTTTAGCAAAAACATTTGCCTACGTTTCCACGACCCCAGGCGCTTCGGCTGTATCTTGTGGACAGATAAGCCCGTTTTAGAACATTCATTATTAGCCCAACTAGGCCCAGAACCACTGCATGATACGTTTAATGGGGAGTATCTTTTTAACAAGAGTCGCAAACGCAGTAAAGACATAAAGGCCTTTATTATGGATAGCCGCATTGTTGTGGGTGTTGGCAATATTTATGCGAATGAATCACTATTTTCTGCGGGCATTCGCCCTAGCAAAGCGGCTGGAAAAGTC
Source organism: Pseudomonadota bacterium (assembly GCA_039815165.1). Lineage (GTDB taxonomy): Bacteria > Pseudomonadota > Gammaproteobacteria > Pseudomonadales > Cellvibrionaceae > CANLBN01. The sequence continues at coordinate 2,445 of JBCBZU010000048.1, read as the reverse complement.
ACGGCAAAACAATATCACTCACTGGCGCAGGAAATTAAACGTGTACTCAAGCGGTCCATCAAACAGGGCGGCACAACCTTAAGGGACTTTGTCGGCAGTGACGGCAACCCAGGTTATTTTTTGCAACAACTTAATGTCTATGGTCGAGAGGGCTTAGCTTGCAAGGCGTGCGGAAAGCCATTAAAGCACATTCGGCAAGCACAACGCGCAACTGTTTACTGCCCCCACTGCCAGCGCTAGTGCTGAGCAATCTTGTTTTTCTTTCGTTGGCGCAAAGACAGTTTGAATGTCGTCGCGACAAGAGGCTTTATTGCCCCCTTTAGGGCTTGCTTCACATAAGACAATATGCAAACCCTAATTCGTGCATACACATATACCAAATGCTCAATGCGAGTATCACAAAAATCCGCCTGATTTCAACCCGTGAAGCGACACGGCGAGAACGGCAACAATACGAACAAAAACCTCAATAAGGTAAAAGCGATGAACCCTACACAAACACATGACGATGATAACATGCCACAGGACATTGATTTTTCTGGTGGTAAACGGGGCAAATTCTATCGCCCTGAAACACAACTACAATTACCTATCCACCTCGAAGCTAGTGTCCAAAATACTCTAGCTGAATTGGCGAATGCTAAAGGTGTAGACTTATCTGAATTTGTGAATGAACTACTTAAAAAGAACATTGATGAGTATAGACTTGCTTAAAGCGGAGACTAGGGTGATAGGGGTTTGCTTTAAAACGCTGATAAGCTGCTCTAGCTTGACGCTGTACCAGTAAACGGCAAACCCGCGAGCGCCTTCCTAAAGCGCTCGGTGGTTGTTGATTGAATCATTATTCAGAATCTAAGTCCTTTGTGCGACCCGCCTTAAATTCGGCTAATGCTGCCTCACTGGCCAGTGAGGACAAGGCATCCTGAGACTCATCAAACAGATGTTGCCATTGCTTCTCAGAACGTAACTCTTCAAGGATATGACCCGCAATCAGGTCCTGTTCCTGAGGGGAGAGCTTAGAGGCTTCCATAAAGGCTTTATCGAGTAAATGTGTCATTACAATACCACTATCGTCTGAGGGGTTTAGCATATCAAGATTCTCTTGGTTGCACCATGCCCCCGTCCACCTCAGCCGGATGAGTACTTTCATGCACCCGCCTAAGCTGGTCAATATAGAGGTGAGTATAAATCGTCGTGGTATTAATATCCGCATGGCCGAGAATGGCCTGGATGTAACGTAGCTCGGCGCCGCTCTCTAACATATGAGTCGCCATGGCGTGACGGAACAAGTGGCAACCGCCTTTCTCAATACCGCTTTGCTGCAAAAGCCCGACCCCCCCATGTGAATCAGATCCATCGACTCAATATGCTCATGCGCCGTGTAATGGATCACCGACGCAACGTTTTACCTAATTTCTCTCAACCCCCGATGCCCTCTGGCTTCTACCTCATCAATTCCCTGACAGTGTACGCATTTTATTTTTTTACGTCCAGACGCGCTTTTTTCTTTAGCTCGGCAGTTTTCAGAAAAGCGATACGTGTAAAAAATCTCGCCTGTTTAGGGTGGGGATCACTTAGTGATTAGTCTATTCAGACTCAATGGCTTGGATGGCAGCGTCTGCCGACGCTTTTCGTTCTCTGACTTTAGGCAACAGTTGTCGCTGATGCATCACACTGAGGATGTACACCACGTTATCGCCAATTTGGTAGATGATGCGGTAAGGGTTTTCAGTTGTTCACGCACATTCGGGTCGTGATAATCGGGTACTTGCCGTCCACTGAGGGGCATGTCTTGGATTTGAGGGGCGCGAGCCAGCAGTTTATCGATCATGTCGCGTGCGACAACAGGGGCATGCTGTTTAACCGCGAGATAATACCGGATGTCCTCTAGCCGTTCCAGAGCCTCTTGTGTCCAGATAACCTCCATGCCTTAGTCTGATAGACCTAAGCGTTTCTTAACCTCTTCTGTCGTGTGCACACGCCCTGCGCTGGCATCGTCCAACCCACGCTCAATAGATGCACGCACTTCCACATGATAAGCCAATTGGCTCCAGCTCACATTGTCAGGGAGCTGATCAATCAGCGCATGGGCGTTAGATTTTATGGTAGTTTCTTGCATTACGGTTGTCTCACAAAGTTCTTGGCTAAGCATATCAATATTCACCTGCTTGTTCCACGTCATCCGCTTCAGCGGGGTGAGTGCTTTCATGGACGCGCCTTAGCTGATCAATACACAGGTGGGTATACACCATGGTGGTATTAATATCCGCATGGCCCAAAATGGCCTGGATATAGCGCAACTCGGCACCGTTCTCTAGCATATGGGTAGCCATGGCATGACGGAACCAGTGGCAACCGCCCTGCTCAATCCCGCTATCGGTGACCCCAGCCTGGAAGTCCGCGACCGGCAGTTGGAGCGCCTGCTGGACGATGGCTACGATTCGC
>JBCBZU010000460.1:0-2157 GCA_039815165.1 Pseudomonadota bacterium | reverse complement strand
GTGAACTTTGTCTTGATGGGTGGCAACGCCAAAGGCAGGTCCTGAACCAGAGGTATTGTGTATATCAATAAGCGCTTCTGGAGAGTAATGATCAAGTACTTCCAATATTGCTTTTGCAAGCTGGCCTTGCTTGCTGTCAAAAGGCGGTCGAAAACAACGATTAATATCCAGTTGGTCTGGAAGTGTGCGGTAGTGAAATAGGGGAGGTGTTAAAGCAGTTTCTACGGATACGATAATAAAAATAGTTTTTGTATGCGCCTGATGTTTTTCTTTTAGCCACTTAAATAGCGCCATCGACCCAGAGGGTTCATTGCCATGGAGTAAAGTGACCACAGCGCGGCATCGACTGTTATCCTGCCCGCCCAGTACAATACAGCTAGGGCCCGCCAGCCATCGTAAAAATTGCTCAACATTGTCGCCAACGACAGTCGCTTCTGGGTTGTGAATAAATTTGATCATTATATGTTGAACTACGCTATGGCCACTGTGATACCGGTATATTTTGTTGGCTATTGCGGATAAATAGCTCCAGCATTTTGTGTAAAGATTCTCGTTGATTGGTGGTTTGATTGATCTTTTCTAAAGTTGTTGTTTGCCAGTTTGCGGCATTTTTTCGCTGATATATTCTTTCTTCAATGACGGACAAATAATAGTTTGCCTCTTGCTCTTGTATACCGATTGACAGTAAGCCCGACTTGGCAACGCTTAGACTTTCTTCGAGAATGTGAGTAATAGCTTGTTTATGGTAGCCGCCGCCCAGTTTAGGCCATATTAATTCGGCATCAAAGCTGTATTGTGCTCCGCGATAGAAATTATATTCCGCCGTTTGGAAGGGGATAGCCGCAATAAAATCTTCTATTAAGTGGCGGTACCCTTCCGCCAGACCAATAAAAAACGCAGCATTGGCGCTCATATCTATACTGGTCGGGCCAGAGGGCAATGCACGCATTTCAATGCGTAGATGCCCACGGTCATTGCCGTCGTATACGGGGCGATTCCACAGCCATACTGTGCCTAGGTGTAGGCATAGCTCGGGTAATAATTTACTATCGTTAATCTGTTCTGTGCAGATGGGCAGTATCGGGGGATACAGTTGAACCGCTTCACTGAACAGTTCGTAGGCGCTTTTTCTGAGCCAGCCGTGGCCAAAATTGACTCTGGAAGGCTCATTCCATTGGTAGCGATCAATATGGCGAGTGTCAATAGAGTGCTTAAATAACGGGATGCGGGTTTCATCCCAGAGAGGGTGTCCAAAAAGTGTGGGGGAATTGGCGGCCACCGCCAGTACCAAAGGGGTGACTAATTGCACGGTGTTGTAGGTATCAACAAATTTTTCAGGAGATACTTGGTAGTGAATTTGTAGGGAGGTGTTCGCGCCCTCTAAAGTAATATCCGATAAGTGATACTTAAGCGATTGTTTTCCATTAATGTTGATAAGAAAGTCATCGCCTCTCTTTTGGGTAAAATAATCTACAAATGCACGATAACGCTTTCCGGGTGTAAGGCAGTGAAAACCCAAGTCATTTTCTGTTAGTGTGGGTAAAATGCCAATCGGCACAATACGGCAGTGTAGTTGTTTGGCGTAGTCATTCAGTGTTGAAAGCGTGTTGTTAATGCGGGTTTCAATGGTAGAAAAAGGCTGTTGATCAATTTTACAAGGAGGCAGATTATACTCTAAATTGTACTTATTAAGCTCGTGGGTTAAGCAGCCATCATTGGCCATGGATAGCAAAGCCTCATTTTTTAACGAGGGTAGTCCATTGTTATCCACTATATACAGTTCGACTTCGGCGCCAATGGAGGGGCTGCTTTTCCCAAAGTCAGCCGCTAACAAGTTATCTTTAAGCAATAGCAGTTGTGAGTGCAGTCTATCTGAAAATAGTGCAAAATCATCAGCCGAGAAAGCCGTCTTATCGATTTCAATACCCATAGAGTGAGTATGAATGCCTTTAGATTAAAGGTCCAATTTTGGATATATTGAAAAGCATTAATTGGGATTTTTTTAATTTAGACTAATTATAAAGAATTAACGGCAAAAGCCAGTTGCTACACTGTACGCTCTACGTCGGCTCCTGCCGCCGAAGGTTTGAAATGACCGTGTATTCTTTTCTCTAAACTAGATAGTAACAGTGTAGCAACTGGCTTTTGCCGTTAATT
>JBCBZU010000462.1:0-2137 GCA_039815165.1 Pseudomonadota bacterium | reverse complement strand
TTTGCTTGTCGCTTGATATTAATTTGTAACTCTTCGATCTCACCTCGGATAATATCGTATTGCTTTTGTTTTATGCTTAAAAAGCGCACCGCAACATCTAACTTCTCTTTGACGCCTCTGGGGGTAAGAAAATAGGCGTATCCTGATTTATGCTCCGAGCGGGCAAAGTTCTGCAATTTGATGTGACCCACATCAACTAAGGCTTTGACACAGTAGTTTACCTTGCCTAGGCTTACACCCATTTCGTCGGCCATTTCACGCTGACTAATATTGGGATTTTCTTCTATCAGGCTTAGCAGTTTGTAGCGTATTTCATCAGTAATCGAACCCACCATAGGCGGCACTATACACCAGTGAAAAACAGCGTTCAACCGTTGAACGGCGGCCTGTTGATGTCAACAATACTGATTGGATGTATGTGCGAGGGCTCTCTAAAGCATCAGAGAGCGAGAGGATGGGAAAAATTATTCGTTGAAGTACTCTTTGTACCACGTTACAAAGTTAGCAACGCCCTGCTCTACCGGCATACTTGGCTTATAGCCTAATACCGTCTCCAGCCTTGAGCTATCGGCATAGGTATCTGGCACATCCCCTGGCTGGAGAGGCAGCAAGTCTTTGATGGCTTTTTTACCTAGGGACTTTTCAATCGCCTCAATATACTCAATCAGTTTTATCGGATTATTATTGCCGATATTAAAAATCCTAAACGGGGCATTACTGGTGGCAGGTCGAGGGTGATCGCTACTCCACTCGGGATCAGCCGACGCCACATCGTCAGATGCGCGAATAATCCCTTCGACGATATCATCAATATAGGTAAAGTCTCGCGTATGGTTTCCATTATTAAAAACGGCAATGGGCTCACCTTTCAAAATATTTTTAGTAAACAAAAATAGCGCCATATCCGGGCGCCCCCAGGGGCCATATACGGTAAAGAACCGAAGGCCGGTGGTAGGCAGTCTAAACAGATGACTGTAGCTGTGGGCCATAAGCTCATTGGCGCGCTTAGTGGCAGCGTAGAATTGCAAAGGATGATTAACCCCCTGATCCTCCGAAAATGGCATTGCCGTATTGGCGCCATAGACACTGCTTGTACTCGCATAGGTTAAGTGCTCTACCCCGTTGTGGCGGCAAGCCTCAAGAATATTGGTAAAAGCCACAATATTACTTTCGACATAAGCATGGGGATTTACCAGGGAATAACGCACCCCGGCCTGTGCCGCCAAGTGAATCACTCTATCAAACTTATGTTCAGAAAAGCACTTCTGCAACATATCGTTGCTGGATAGGTTCTCGCGAAGAAAATGGTAGTCGGAATGGGTTTTGGTCGATGTTGAAGCCAGTATCGCTAATCGGGCTTCTTTAATGGTGGGGTCATAATAGTCATTAACCGCATCAATGCCAACAACGGAGTCGCCCCTTTCAAGCAAGCGTTTTGTTAGGTGAAACCCAATAAAGCCTGCATTTCCTGTTACTAGTATTTTCATTATTCACTTAACGGCGAAACCACTTAACTTACATTTACACCTACACTTACACTTATAAATTGTAAATTAACTGCATTAGATTTTAAGTTGAGTGCAGAGATAGACTTGGCTCCGCCTGCTGGGCTCGAACCAGCGACCCAATGATTAACAGTCATTTGCTCTACCAACTGAGCTAAGGCGGAATAGTGTGCAGATGGCCATAGACCAAGAGGGCGAATAATATAGAGCTGGCCTGATACTGTCAACCTTTAAGCGCAGAATCTTTTCCACTTAGGAATCAAAGGCTTAAACACCTTTTGGCAAGCCATCCCCGGCCAGGATTAGGCAAGATGGCAGAACCTTATGGCTGCTGTGCTCCACGTGGACTGGGCTCGTTTTTCATTGAATTCTGTTATTACAGATGATCGATAAGAATTTGGGTTTTTCCTGAGCGGTGAATTGGGTATAAATTTGCCAGAAATAGACGGAATCAGCAAAAAGTGCAATTTTTGATCAAAACGGGCTTGGGGGGGTTTTGCATAAACACAACAAGCTGTTTTTTAACTGGGGATAACTTTGTACACGACAATTTTTGTGAGATTTCGAGGTAACCCATTGATAGCAAACAATTTTTTCTTATAATCAAATTTCGCCAAAAACCCGATTATTGG
>JBCBZU010000201.1:0-4846 GCA_039815165.1 Pseudomonadota bacterium | reverse complement strand
CCTACCACGATGGGGTAGAGCGCTTTGCGGGTGAGCATGTGTACCGAGTGGATGAAAAAGTCATTGCAGTGTTGGAGCAGCAGGGTCGCTTATTTAAACAGACAAAAATTAACCATAGCTATTCCCATTGCTGGCGCACCAAGACCCCATTAATCTATCGGGCAACACCCCAGTGGTTTATTACCCTGGAGCACAATGCGCTTAAGCAGCGTATTCAAAGCGCTATCGACAGTGTGCAATGGATACCGGATTGGGGACAGGCACGTATAGAGGCTATGGTCGCCAACAGTCCCGACTGGTGTGTCTCTCGACAACGTACCTGGGGCGTTCCCATTACTTTGTTCGTCAATAAAAACACTCAAGCACTGCACCCGAACACCGCGGATCTCATCGAACAGGTGGCTCAAAAAATTGAGCGAGAGGGCATCGATGCCTGGTTCGCACTGACCGCAGAGGACCTGCTGGGCAATCAGGCCGATGACTATGAAAAAGTCACCGATACTCTGGACGTATGGTTTGATTCCGGCGTCACCCACTACGGGGTTTTGCGCCAGCGAGAGGATTTACGCTTTCCTGCGGATTTGTACCTGGAGGGTTCGGACCAGCATCGTGGTTGGTTCCAGTCCTCCTTAAAAACCTCCATGACCATCAATGGCGTGCCGCCCTATAAACAAGTGTTGACCCATGGTTTTACCGTGGATGCGCAAGGCCGCAAGATGTCCAAGTCCTTGGGCAATGTGATTCCGCCTCAGCAGGTAATGAACAGCCTGGGTGCGGATGTATTGCGCTTATGGGTGGCCGCCACTGACTTTAGTGCGGAGATGAGCGTTTCTGATGAAATCCTTAAACGGACGGCAGATTCCTATCGCCGTATTCGCAATACGGCGCGTTTTTTATTGGCAAATTTAGAAGGTTTCGATCCACACTCTGATCTGCTGGCGGTTGATGATATGTTATCCCTCGATCAGTGGGCGATTGCTCGCGCATCGGCATTACAGTCGGAGATCATCAATGCCTATGATCGCTACCAATTCCATACGATTTACCAGAAGCTACACAACTTCTGCATTGTCGATATGGGCGCTTTTTATTTGGATATTATTAAAGATCGGCAATATACCACCAGAGCCAATAGTGTTGCGCGCCGGTCAGCGCAGACAGCGCTTTACCATATTGCAGAGGCTCTTACCCGCTGGATAACACCTATCTTGAGCTATACTGCGGATGAATTGTGGGATGCTCTGCCCAGGGTCAGTGATCGCGAAAGCACTGTGTTTATTGCAAAGTGGTATCATTTCCCTGAGTCCATCAATCTTGGAGAATTAGGGACAGACTATTGGGCCTTAATTGCAGAGGTGAAAACCGCCGTCAATAAAGTTATCGAAATCCAGCGCAACCAAGGTGTGATCGGTAAATCACTGACTGCATCGGTTACGCTCTACTGCGACGGCGATTTATTTGAGCAACTCAAGCGCCTGGGCGATGAGCTGCGTTTTGTGTTGATCACCTCAGCGGCAGCGGTCAGCAGTGAGCCCGCCCCCGCGTCTGCCCTTGCATCGGGTATCGAAGGTTTACATATTCTGGTCGAAGCCAATACAGATCCCAAGTGTGTTCGCTGCTGGCACCAGCGCCCCGAAGTCGGCACCTTGCCCGGTCACCCCGAGTTATGCCAGCGCTGTGTGGATAATGTTGACGGTAAGGGTGAGGTGAGATACTTTGTTTAACAATCCCTTAATCACCGCTTCCTTAAATAAATGGCCCTGGTTTGCTATCACAATTGTCGTGCTAATCCTGGATCAAACCACCAAGTCGGCCGCTGTTGAGCACTTAATAGAACGGCAAATACAAGGCTTTTTACCTTATTTTAATTTTACGCTGTTGTACAATGAGGGCGCAGCCTTTAGTCTGTTTAGCGATGCCGGTGGTTGGCAGCGCTGGTTTTTGGGTATTATTGCGGCCGTAGTGTCGGTGATCCTGGTTATCTGGATATGTCGCCTTGAGCGCAGCCAAAAGTTGGAGCTAAGCGGTTTGGCGTTTATTTTGGGCGGGGCCCTTGGCAATCTCTGGGATCGTATTTACTTGGGTAAGGTAGTCGACTTTGTGGACTGGTTTTACCCAAGCAGCAATGGTTGTTTACCCTTTTTCTATCAGCGTACTGATCTGCAAAGCTGTCATTGGCCGGTGTTTAATATTGCTGATTCTGCGATTTTATTAGGAGTGTTCTTGTTAATTATTGATATGTTTTTGCACAAAAAGGAAAAGGGGACGTCATGAACCTGTTACCTATTAGTGAGGGCACTCAAGTTACCTTGCATTTTTCCTTAAAATTGGCCAACGGCGAAGTGGTTGACTCCACGTTTGACCGCGAGCCCGCCCAGTTTATTGTGGGTGACGGCAACCTGCTTGAAGGTTTCGAGAAAGCCATGTTTGGCTTAACCGCCGGCGAACGTAAACAATTTACAATCAACCCGGAAGACGGTTTTGGTCAACCTAACCCCAATAATATTCAGTCGTTTAATCGTGACCAGTTTGATCAAAGTATTGAGCTGAAAGAGGGGCTAATGCTATCGTTTGCCGATGCCCAAAATACCGAATTACCGGGTGTGATCATCGCCATTGGCGATGGCTTGGTTACCATCGACTTTAATCATCCGCTGGCCGGTAAAGCCATTGAGTTTGAGGTGGAAATTATTGCCGTCGAGCCCAGCGTTAAACATTGAGACAAACATTGAGACAGTAGCGATGAGTGCCTCTATTAAGTTAGCCAATCCCCGTGGTTTTTGTGCGGGCGTTGATCGGGCAATTGATATTGTCAATCGCGCTCTGGATGTCTATGGCCCGCCTATCTACGTGCGCCATGAAGTGGTCCACAATAAGTTTGTTGTCGATTCCCTGCGAGAGCGCGGCGCCATTTTTGTGGACGAATTAGATGAGGTTCCCGACGATAAGATCGTTATTTTTAGCGCCCACGGTGTGTCTAAAGCGGTAAAGAAAAATGCCGCTGACCGCGAACTAAAAGTGTTTGATGCGACCTGTCCGCTGGTCACAAAAGTGCACACAGAAGTCACGCGCTACAGCCGCAAAGGTATTGAATGCGTATTGATTGGCCATCACGGACACCCGGAAGTAGAGGGGACAATGGGGCAGTATGATCGTCAATATGGCGGGCACATCTATCTGGTGGAAGACGAAAACGACGTCCTGTCTCTTCAGGTCAACAACCCTAATGCCTTGTACTATGTGACACAAACCACCCTGTCGATGGATGATACCGCCCGGGTGATTACAGCCTTGCGCGAAAAATTCCCCAGTATTAAGGGCCCGCGTACGGACGATATTTGTTATGCCACGCAAAATCGGCAAGATGCCGTAAAGCAGCTTTCGCTGGAGTGCGACTTGGTATTAGTGGTGGGCTCACCTAATAGCTCTAACTCCAATCGCCTCAGAGAATTAGCCGAGCGCTGTGGAGCGGAGTCCCACCTGGTGGATTCTGCCAATGATATTCAGGCTGCCTGGATTCACAATAAAAAGACCATTGGCGTCACTGCTGGTGCCTCTGCGCCGGAAGTATTGGTGCAGGAGGTGATCAAAACCCTTGAAAGCATGGGGGCAAAAGCACCCCAAGAAATGCCTGGAGAGCCGGAAAACATTAGCTTTTCACTACCGAAATCGCTACGTATTGCCTACTAGACCGAGCGCACTGTTAGCAAGCACCCCTGGACTGTGACTCAATTAACAAATTCCCTCGCTATCTCCCTATTGATCCTGAGAATAGAACCGCTTATCCGGCCCTATCTGGTGTTGCTGGCAACCATGTGTATAGTTTAAGCATTATTCCAGGTCAAAGCAGTAAATGATCTGAAATTCCTATTAAAGGATGCTGGTTAATAATGATTTTTCTATTGCAGTTTGCGGCTTACACAAATAGCTCCCCCTTGCCACTGGGTGAACACACTCAGTACTCTCAAGCCTGTAGCCCTTGTTGGCTTAACACGGCAAACATCCTGTCAAAGGCCCCGCTACGCCAATCACAATGCGATCAACCGAGGAACCCGGACTGATGAAACACAGCGGTCTTACATTAATTGAATTACTGGTGGCACTGGTTATATTAAGCATTCTGATCGCAACCGGCGTACCTGGAATGCAAACCCTTTTGGCCAATATCGCCATTCGTTCCAACACCGAAAAGCTAGTCGGTTCCTTTGCCTATGCCCGGGGCGAGGCAGTTGCCCGAGTCAATAACGTATCGGTACGCACCAATAACTGGGCCGACGGCTGGACTGTATTTCTTGACCAGAATGGCAGTTGTACGATTGATATTGACGACGAAATCCTGCGCGATGTGGATATATCGGAAGAAGGCATCGCGATTGCGGCGAATCCCCTGGCGCTTAACTGTGTTTCATTTAATCGCTATGGAGAAAATGCAGATACGGCGGAAAGAACCTTTAACTTTACTAAAGCCAGCGGCACCGCCAGGCTGGTAAGAGTTTCAAATATTGGTTACACATCCATTGACTAATGACTAAGCTTGCGAAATATTTATGAATCGAATCAGAAAAAAATTGCAAAAAGGTGCGGGCATCATCGAGGTGATGGTATCGCTGCTGGTATTGGCTATTGGCCTGTTAGGCGTGCTGAGCCTGCAAACCAATGGGCTTAACAGTAATCAAAGGGCAGCATTTGTTACCGAAGCCCAGCTTCTCGCCGAAGATATGGCCTCGAGAATTTTAGCCTTTGGCAGCAGGAGACGAAAATGACAGCGGCGACAGCGACAGCAGCAGCAGCGACGACGAGTGGGGCGAAGACGGCCGCGAGTGCCCCTACTGCCTGGAGCCCTCAT
>JBCBZU010000266.1:0-3886 GCA_039815165.1 Pseudomonadota bacterium | reverse complement strand
GATCGGCGACTGTATGCCGTCCATATGAACATCTTCAGGGAGCAGTACTGGTAACTTCTCCAGGGGCACAGGAATTTCACCGCCATCGGGTAAATTGAGCATGGGAATCGGGGAGCCCCAATAACGTTGGCGAGACACGCCCCAGTCCCGCAGTCGAAAATTGGTTTGGACTGCGCCTTTGTTAAGTTCCCCCAATTTAGCGGCGATGGCGTCAAAGGCCTGGTTGAAGTCCAGGCCATTAAATTCGCCAGAGTGAATTAAAGTACCTTTGTCAGTATAAGCTGTTTCCGCAATGTTGACCTCACTGCCATCTGCGGGGCTAATCACCTGCTTAATCGGTAGCTGGTATTGGGTGGCGAAGGCATGGTCGCGTTCATCGTGACCAGGTACCGCCATGATCGCTCCAGAGCCATAATCCATCAGTACATAGTTGGCGACCCAAACGGGTATTTGTTCGCCATTTAAAGGGTGGATGGCGCTTAGACCGGTGTCCATGCCGCGTTTCTCCATGGTAGACATATCTGCCTCAGAAACCGACTGTTTTTTGCAGGATTCAATAAACGCTGCCAGTGCTGGATTGCCCTTTGCCAGTGCCAGGCTGATGGGGTGCTCTGCCGCCAAGCTCATATAGGTGATGCCCATGACTGTATCGGGGCGCGTGGTGTATATATCAAAACCACTGATGCCAGCAACGGTTTCCCCTAGATCGAAGGTCATCTCAATTCCGCGGGATTTGCCAATCCAGTTGCGCTGCATAGTGCGAACCTGTTCTGGCCAGTGGGGCAGTTTATCCAAATCGGTGAGTAGTTCTTCGGCGTAGTCGGTGATCTTGATAAACCACTGGGGAATTTCCCGGCGCTCCACCACCGCGCCGGAGCGCCAGCCGCGGCCGTCGATAACTTGTTCATTTGCGAGTACCGTTTGATCGACGGGATCCCAATTTACGCTGGCCATTTTTTTGTAGACCAGGCCTTTTTCATATAAACGGGTAAAGAACCACTGCTCCCACTTGTAGTAATCGGCTTGGCAGGTGGCAAATTCTCGATTCCAATCAAAGCCAAAGCCTAAAGTCGTGAGCTGTTGTTTCATGTAATCGATATTGCTGTAAGTCCATTTAGCCGGAGCTGTCTTATTTTGAATGGCCGCGTTTTCAGCGGGCAGACCAAAGGCATCCCAGCCCATGGGGTGCAGCACATTTTTGCCCTGCATACGTTGATAGCGGGCAATGACGTCGGTAATGGTGTAGTTGCGCACATGCCCCATATGGAGTTTCCCGCTGGGGTAGGGAAACATTGCCAGGCAATAAAATTTCTCTTTGCCGGGGTCTTCTGTTACTTCAAAGCAGCGCTGGTCTTGCCAGTATTCCTGGGCTTTTGTTTCAACATGTTGAGGGTGGTATTGTTGTTCCATTTAGACTCTATGCCTTTGATCGAAAATGCAGGTAAAATAAAAATAATCAGACATTATCGCAGAGCCAACGGTTTTTGATAATAACTCTACTAAAAACTTTTTTACTGCCGCCGGCCTTGCAGCTGTCGATGGTGTTGGTGGCGGCCTTGGCGTGGCGGCGCTTCAGGCGCTTAGCCCTGTTTTTGTTTACTGTGGCTTGGCTAAGTTTGTGGCTGCTGTCATTACCGCTAGTGAGCAACAGCTTATTTTATTGGCTCGAAGCACCTTATGTCGAACACTATCAACACGGGTCGCGGCCAAGTCTTAGGGGTGCGGCTGCCGTGGTGGTGTTGGGAGCAGGGCGCCAGCGCAAGCCTCTGGAATATACTGATGACCAGCCCAGCTATCATGCCCTATGGCGCCTGCGCTATGGATTTAGATTGGCCAGGGAGCTGAATTTACCACTTATTACATCGGGCGGGACAGTTTATCCTTATGAAACCCTGTCAGAGGCACAGATAGCCGCTACAGTACTGCAAGAAGACTATGGCTTTACCAATGTAATACAAGAAGGTAGTAGCCGCAATACTTGGCAGAATGCTCAAAATACCGCATCTTTAGCAAAGGAGGTGGGCTTCAAACAAGTGATATTAGTCACCCACGCCTATCATATGCGTCGCTCTGAGCTATCTTTTAATAAAGCGGGTTTAGACGTTATTGCCATGCCAACCGGTTTTCAGAGCAGTGCTAAAAAAGTCTGGTGGGATAGCGGCTTACCCAACGCGGGCGCACTCTCTCAGAGTCGAACGGCAATTCATGAATATCTTGGTTTGATATTTTATGCCTTGCGACAATAGCGCGCATTCTTTCTTTATTCTTGCTCTTTTTTGGTGCGATAGCCCTGTCTTTTCATCGTTTACACCTGTTTTGTGAGGTGGTATACATTTTGTATAAGCCATATGTATAGGAGCCATATGTATAAGCCATACATACATATATAAGTTATATAAAGCTTAAAGAAATACCTGTATGCAAACACTTTATAGGAGTGGGCAGATGCTAGTCTTTGGTGGCTTTCCAGATAGCGCAAACTCTATATAAAGGCTTTGGATACCAACGACACTGCCGACCAATTTTATTAACCGTTATGTCTAAACAGAACACCTTATCCGCTTTTGAATCACTACCTCTACCAACCACGGCGTCTTCTGGCAAGCCTCTTTCCTCTTCCCTCGCGAAGGCATCTGCAAATTTCAATGCGCGGCTGATTGCATTTAACTTAATGGAACAACTCAATCACCTATGTCGGGGGGTTCAGCGGCACCGCGGTTTTAGTATGGGATTATTGGCGGGGAACCAAAGCTTTGTGAAACAGTTCTACGCTCTTGAATTGCAGATGAATCGGCGTATACAGCTGATTACCTCTTTTTCGGGGCACTCTCCTGTGTTGTTGAGCCACACTGATATTGAAAGACTGCACTACGCCTGGAATACCATTAAGGATAACTGGCAAGGTGACTCTGTACTTGAAAATTTTGAATTTCACGGACACTTTGTCGATCAATTGTTATTGCTTATGGTGCGCCTGGCAGAGCGTATTCGCCAGCCTTATGCTAAACAGATTCGCCAGTTAATTAGCAGTAGTCAGCAGTCAGAATTGGATGAAAAAAGTCTCTATCAGCAGCTACTGTATTTTTCCAGCCGCCAGTTGCCCCGATTTATCGAAATGCTCGGTAAGTTGCGGGCTTTGTCGGTGCACGTGGCGGCAATCGGCCACAGTGAGCGAGATTACGATAGCAAGCTGATCTACCTTATACAATGTATTGCGGATGAAAGAGAGCCACTATTGGATATTACCAGTCGCTTGCAGTCTTCTTTAAATATTGAACTACCCAGTTTGTTAACGATTAAAACATTTGAGCATAAGTTAGATTTTTTGCTCAATAAAATAACTAATAACCTTGTAGAGCAAGTGGCTATCTTAATTCCTGAAGAAGAAATTTTTGCAATGGCATCTGATATTATTGATGTTTACTGGCGGGTAGTTGATGATAGCTTAAGTCTATTAAATCGTTGGCAAAAGGAAGACTTAGAGGAGTGGCTGGCGGAAGGGTAATAAGTCGATGATTTTTTAGTCAAAAAAAGTCATAGTTATTTCATAAAGCAGCACTATAATAATACCTCTATACAGCTTGGGGTTTTGTTTGGCTTTCAGCCTTGAGTAAAGCTTTATTCAGTGTTTTTAACTATTGATTAACAAACAAATATTGCGCATAACGCAATCAAGACATTAGTTGGATGATAATTCACTATGCATTACCCTTTTGAATCGGTTCTCGTGCGCAATCGTTTAGGTCAAGGAATGAGCTTACACGTGTGCCCCTTTTCCCTGTCTCAAGACCATGTCTGCGTTTTGGTAACACTGACCAGTGGCGTACATGCCTCGACGCTGGCTAAAAATGCTGACTATATCGTGCTGCACTTGCGTGAGCGCTGT
>JBCBZU010000013.1:0-15374 GCA_039815165.1 Pseudomonadota bacterium | reverse complement strand
CTACTGACAGTATTCCCTGTACCCAGCGGGGTAGCGGGACCCGAACTCTATGTTAAAGTCATGTATGGGGATAATAGTAAGGGCTATGATGTAGGAGAGCGCTGGTTAACAGCCCTACCCAAGGCTAAGCAGGCAAATATGCTTGCCGATATGTATTTGCTATTACTGGAAAGATATCCGCCGAAGGGCGAACCCCCTGTCTATGATAGGCGGATAATCTCATTAAGCGCTCTGCTTAAGAATATTATGCTGGGAATGTCAGCCGATGAGAAAGCAAATACCCTTGCTGTTTTGTATTTGGACTTACTGGAAAAATATCCGCCAGAGGGTGAACCCCCTGTCTATGATAAACGGATAGGTTTTTTAAATACTCTGGCTATGGATCTTATGCGTGGAAAATCGAACGCTGATCAAGCTGCCTTTGCGGCTACACTGGTGGATAATGATCCGGTTAAATTGGCCAATATTGTGGATAATCTGCTTGAACAAATCGTCGGACAGGGTTCTACAACAAGACCTTTAATGGCAGAGACCTGGATTGAAATTTTTAAATATTTCTCCGCGAAAGACATCAGACAAACGTTGCGTGGATTACAAGATCCGCTGTTAGTGGATCAAATTGTAGAGTTAGTGTCCGCCGATGGAAATGATTATCTGTCTGCTGAAGAAACAGAAAAATGGATTAACGTGTTTGATCTAGAATCTGACAAACTGATATCGCTATTGCTAGACATTATGACGGTAGCGAAGGCAGAGACTCTAATTATCAATCGACTTGGCGAGTACGGCGAGCCTAATCCAACGCAGGTCGCTTGGAACGAATTAAAACGTATCGCCACAGCGACAGATACAACTGATCTGCAACGTATCCATAAATTGAAAAGCCTTATTGTTGAGCCGCCTGCTGGCCCTCAACGACAACTGTTTACAGAATTATTGACCATGGATATCGGTTTTGCCGAAAAGTTTATCGATTCTGCATTTCCCATCAACAGTCAAACTCACCAAGATTATTTGAACGAAATAAAACGTATCGCCAGAGCGACAGGTATAACTGATCTGCAACGCATCCATAAATTGAGAAGCCTTATTGTTGAGCCGCCTGCTGGCCCTCAACCACAACTGCTTGCAGAGTTAATGACTATGAATCTCGGTAATGCCAAAAAGTTTATCGATGCTGTACTTCCCGCCGACAGCGCAACTCACAAAGCCTGGTCTGCTCTGATAGCTTATAAGGATACACTCATGCATATCAATAACCTTAAAGATGCTTATGCTGTACTCGTGAATTTAAGGCCTTACACGCCTGACGCGGTAGATCTTAGAAGCTTGACGGATAAACAACAAGCCGCACTGATCGCCTTTATACCCAATACGAATACCGCTTTCTATTTGATGCAAGCAATGTCATCTGCAGCAAGGCAATATCTATTCGAAAATTATACCATTCAGGCTATGCTGATTTTATCCACTGAGGAAACTGGGGATAAGGCTCAAGCCAGGGCTAATGCTAGGAAGGCTATTCTCGATACCCTACCTGAATCACATTCGATAAGAGAACTATGGTCTTTGTTATCCCGTCTTACTGATTTATACAACCGCCGCCATGATGACGCTGACCCTAAAAGTACGGCGGAATTTTACACTGAACTGGTATCAGGATCGTTAGGTAGATTCGATATGGATTCTGGTACATATATACATTTTAGTAAATCCATCGTCACCCTATTAATGTCTGCTTTACCGCCAGATATAGCAAAACGTGTTATAGACTTATTACCTATGCATAGTATACCTCTTATAGTGGAAAATATTCTCAAGGATGAAGAATATGATACTAATAACCCTTTAAATGAAAACGGTTTAACTGTTGAAGATTTTTTGAAGTTTACTTTTAAAAGCTGGGAGGAACAATCATTTTCAAGAAGAGTAAATTCATTTCTAGAAATTATAGAAAGCGGATCTATGAACACTGCCATAATTTCAAAAATAACGGAAGTGATAACAAAGATACTAAGCGCTGAACCCGACTTGCTGAGCGGTAATACTTTTAAAGGAATTGTTGATGCTATATTGTGGATGAGGAACCCTAGTGAAATTTTAATAAAGACATTTGTAAAAATACTACAAAAAGGCCGCAGACCATCAATAACGGACGCCATGAAAGAGTGGCTAAACCAATTAACCCCTGAGGATATAGGTAAGTTTACTGCTCATATGTATAATTTTATTGCTGCCGCTGGAAAAAAATATGAAAGGGCTAGAGATCTCTTGGATTTATCGCTAATCGAGATGGTTGATGATATGTCGCCTCAAGAAAGAGAATCAGTGTTAAGCGAATTAGAAGGAACTACCCGAAGGCGACTAGAGCAATTCATTCCACGCACTAATTATTAACCCGGCAATTTTAATTGTCGCGTTAATAACACAGGACAAGGATGTCCTGCCATCGGCATAGCCGATGTAAGCCATTGAAAATCAAGCAGCTTCGCACAGTTGCGCCAATTTTTAATGGCGGCAATCAAATAGTTCAGGACGAACTATTCGATTGCCAGGTTACTACCCAGTTTAGAGAAAAGAATACACTGTCATTTCAAGCCTTCGGCGGCAGCAGTCGACGGAGAGGGTACCAGGACTATTGACAGCGCGTTTGAAATGACAGTGATCAGGCCTAAAAGGCTACATCTATACACCAACGCCCTCTATCCGCTTTCCTACACGGCTTCATTTTTTGCAAAGCCATCATATAGTTCTATACTCAGCTTATCGCTTATCAAACGCTTTTTAAACGCCCTATGGGATCAACGCTGACTGTAGAACAAAAGGCCCATTTAGGCCGTATTGCCGCCAAGCAATTTCTTAAGATTACCGATTTATGGCAAATTACCGATGATGAGCGCCGGGTTTTGGCCGGGGTGGCGACGCGTACAAGCATTTCAACCTGGCGTAAGCGGGTTCAGTCACTAGATGTACTACAGCTCGGTCAGGATACCTACGAACGGTTTATGTGTATTGCCGATATTGAACGCTTACTGGAGCAGCAACACCCTAATCGACAGGCCTTGGCAGGGGCTATTCGCGAAGCGAAAAATGACTTGGGCAATAAAAGCCTGCTGGAGAATATGCTCAATGGCAGGGTGATTGACCTCTACAATACCAAAAACTACATGCAGCGGCATCAATCCAGTTAGTCGGCCTGGCTTTTAGAGTGGCTCTCAATATAGCCCTTAACATAGCCCTCAACAAGATAGCGCTCATAATGTGCGCACGACAAGGTAAAAAAGTCCTGCTCTAAACATTGTTTGATCTCATCCAGGGAAAGCCGCTGCCATTGTGGCTTAATACAAAAACCAAAATGGCGGGTGTCTTTAATCTGTTTGGCGCCGTTGCGCAATAACTCATAGACCCAGCGGTGACTGGACAAGGTGGGGTCAAAGCGAATTTGCTGAAGCTGCATCTGCTGTTTGAGGGTGTCTTCATTATAAATATCAATTTTGTGGCTGACGATTTGTTGAATAAAGCCATCCAGGCGCTTGGTGACCAATTGTTGCTGCTCTGGCGTGTAGCCATTCCAGTCAATCACTTCGTGGGCAAAGCGTTTGCATCCGCGGCAAACAAGGTCGCCAATACCGGTTGAACAAACCCCTATGCAGGGTGTTTTTACTCGCAACATTAGACATCCTAAACTGTGGTCCTGACTATAATTCCAGGTCTAAGTGGCTTGTAAGCTTTATTTGTAAGCTTTAAATTCAACAAAAAAAACGCCACTTAACAGTATCCACTTGAGGAATATGGACATACCTGGAAAGGTGAAAAGGAGTGTATCAAAGCTAGTGGGCCAATTAAATATATTCAACGGATATGCCTAAAAAATATTCTTTTATGTGTCGACAGTTCTTGGTAGCATTCTGTTTAGGCTTTAGCCTAAAACCTTTAGGATTTTATAAAAATAAGCTATAAACCTATGTTTGGATTGAAACGATTGTTATGCATTCTATGCCTGTTCGCTGTAGCTGCCCGCAGTGTCGCGGAGTGTGTCAATATCCCTGCCGATCAAAATGCCTCACACCAGCAACTGGTAGAGCGCACGGATACTATTGCCCTGGCAACCGCCTTGGCACCACAGCGTATCAATGGCGATATCTATGTGATTCCCTTTAGGGTGGTAGAGAGAATTAAGGGAAGCCCGCCGCTGCGATTCGAGATAACCGGGCTGCGCGCAGACGACAGCCAGGCCAATGCTGACTTCAATCGCCACAATGACCTAAAATTTTGGGTTTACGCCAATACGGGAAATTTTAAGCGCACCAGCGATTGCAATATTTACGGCTATTTTAGAGCCAATCGGCAGTATTTGGTGTTTATCGATAAGCCCCATCACCCGCGCTCTTTTGAGCTTATCACCGCTGATGATGATGCATGGCTTGCTGAAGTCAAAAAGATAGTGGCTGAGAGCACGCCTCCATTGGATCTTACCCAGTAAACCCTGTGCTCCACTACAGCAGGGATCAAACGGTGGCGTTTGCACAAAACCATCGGTGCGCAGGACAAGGGATTAAAACCACCCTTTTATGCGCTACTGGCACTGATATGGCTGGCCAAATTGACCAGGGTCTGCCTGATCCACTGGTGGGATGCGTTGTGGTGCAGCACTGAGCTCCACACCATCTTCACCTCGATTGCGGGTATGGTGAACGGGGGTTGAATAAACACTAGATCGGCTTGATCGCTAAATAAAAGCGCTGCGCGCGTCGGCACGGTTGCCACTAGTTGTGTGGCGCGTACCAAGGCGGGGATAATTTGGTAGTGACGAGTAAAAACACTGATTGTGCGCTTATGGCCTAAGGATGAAAGCACATCGTCAACCCAACCCCGCTCACTGGACTGCGACATCCCCGTACCCACGCCAATACCGGTTTTACTGACCCAAATATGGGCGCAATCAAGATAAGTCGGGAGGGAGGGTTTATGCAGCAGTGGGTGATCCGCGGCAACCAGGCAGGAAAAACTGTCTTGCCAAAGGAGCCGCTGGTGAAAAGACTGGGGAATCATATCAAAACGGTTAATGGCGAGGTCAATGGCACCTTTTTCCAAGTCCTGAAAACTGCCGTCACTGAGGGTGAGAATATCCAATGACAGTCCGGGGGCATGGGCTTGCAGGTAGGCCACCAGAGAAGAAATTAAGGTTCCCTCCACATAATCACTGACCAGCAGGCGAAACACCTGGTTGCTGTTGGCAGGATCAAAGTCGCCACTGGGCACCAGTGCCGCCTCGGCCATGGACAGTGATTGCCGAATCATCGGCTCCAGAGCCAGCGCTTTTTCGGTGGGCACCATACCGCTGGTGGTGCGGATAAATAGTGGGTCGTTAAAGTATTCACGCAGGCGTTTTAGGCTATTACTCATCGCCGGCTGACTGACATTTAATTTTTCAGCCGCTCGGGAGACATTGCACTCTCGCAGCAATACGTCCAGGCTACGCAGCAAATTTAAGTCAAACTGATCAGCATTCATGGTTGGTTGTAAAAAACCCGGTGGCAAGCGCTGTGGCACACTATAAACCAAACGAATTTATAAACAAGTGTTTTATAATTTTCGTGAATATGTGGCCAAGCTTAAAACAGGCTTAAGGGTTTGAATGGAAAAGGCGATAGCCAAGTCTGGCCTTAGGCAGCGATAGCCTTATGGTGCAGCCATCTATTACGCCCTTTACTCTCCATAAGAATCGGGAGAGTAAAGAGCCTTGCTATTCTCAAGCAACAATTAACAATCAACAGGCAACAATCAACCCACAAGCCTTATAGGCTGTGCCGCGGGTTCGGTGCTTAATGCTTCTGATAATGGAATAAAGTCCGTTAGGTTAATGCCTGCCACCGCTTCTTGATACTCCTCAATGGTGGGGAAGCGACCCAAAATAGTCGACAACACCACCAGCGGTGTTGAACCCAGTAGTGATTCACCTTTTTTGTCTGCGCTGTCGCCCACAACGCGACCCTGGAATAAACGGGTTGAGGTGGCAATAACGGTATCCCCTGGCTCTGCTTTTTCTTGATTACCCATACACAGGTTGCAACCCGGGCGCTCGAGATAAAGGATGTTATCGTATTGCGTGCGCGCCTCCGCTTTGGGATTGGCATCGTCAAACTGGAAGCCGGCATACTTGGCGAGAATATCCCAGTCGCCTTCCGCTTTTAGCTCGTCGACAATATTGTATGTGGGCGGAGCCACAACCAATGGCGCTTTAAACGCAATGGTGCCGGACTTGCTTTCAAGGTTGCGGAACATTTGCGCGATAATTTGCATATCGCCTTTGTGGACCATACACGAACCCACAAAACCAAGATCAACCGCCTTGCCCTCGTAGTAGGAGACTGGGCGAATCACATCGTGGGTGTAACGCTTGGACACGTCGTCATTGTTGACGTCGGGATCGGCAATCATGGGTTCGATAATCTCATCCAAATCAACCACGACTTCCGCGTAGTATTTTGCATTGTTATCCGGCGCCAGGGCGGGTTGTTGGCCTGACTTGATGCCGGCGATGCGCTTGTCTGCCAGCTCAACAAGACCCGCGAGCGTTTGCGCTGGGTTATCCATACCCTTGTCGATCATCATTTGGATACGGCTTTTGGCCAATTCCAAAGAGCCAATTAAGGTCTCGTCGTTAGAAATACAAATAGAGGCCTTGGCTTTCATCTCTGCGGTCCAGTCGGTAAAGGTGAAGGCCTGATCAGCCAACAGTGTACCGATATGCACTTCGATGATACGGCCCTGGAAGACATTTTCACCGCTAAACTGCTTTAGCATTTGCGCTTGGGTCGCGTGCACCACATCGCGAAAATCCATATAGTCTTTCATATTGCCTTTAAAGGTTACTTTGACGGACTCCGGGATGGGCATGGCGGCTTCGCCGGTTGCCAGTGCGAGACCAACGGTGCCGGAGTCAGCGCCGAAGGCGACACCTTTAGACATGCGGGTATGGGAGTCGCCGCCAATAATAATGGCGCGGTCATCAACGGTAATGTCGTTTAATACCTTGTGAATCACATCGGTCATCGGGTGGTATTTACCTTCGGGATCGCGGGCGGTGATCAAGCCAAAGGTATTCATAAAGCGCATTAGCTTGGGGATATTGGCCTGGGCTTTTTTATCCCAAACAGAGGCGGTGTGACAGCCGGACTGGTAGGCACCGTCGACACTGGGTGATATCACAGACGCGGCCATGGCCTCCAGTTCTTGGGCCGTCATTGGCCCAGTGGTATCCTGGGAACCAACAATATTAACTTTTACCCGAACATCAGAGCCCGCGTGCAGGTTTTCTGGTGTGCTAACGCCCAGTGCATTGCGGTTAAAGATTTTTTCAACCGCGGTCAGGCCCTGGCCTTTGTGAGAAATTTCTTTGGAGGGCGCATAGACCTGTGGGGCTTGAACACCCAAAATATCCGCCGCAAGGGTTTGTAGCTTTTTGCCAAAAACCACTGCGTAGGAACCACCGGCCTTCATAAACTCGACTTTTTGCGGCGTAAATGCAGAGCTGACATCGACCAGCTCGCGGTCGCCCTTGTATAATTTTTTGGCTTTGGTATCGATGGTTAAGCGTGTACCGGTAGCTACTGAGTAGGCCTCTTCCAGTACGGGATCGCCGTTTTCATCAGTGACGAGATTGCCCTGTGCATCGATTTTTTTCACCCAGTTTTTCAGGTCAAGACCAATGCCGCCGGTCACGCCCACAGTGGTTAAAAAGATGGGTGAAATACCGTTGGTGCCGGCAACCACAGGCGCGATATTGACAAAGGGCACATAGGGGCTTGCCGGTTTACCGGCCCACAGCGCAACATTGTTGACACCGGACATACGGGAAGAGCCCACACCCATGGTGCCTTTTTCGGCAATCAGCATGACTTTTGCCTTGGGGTTTTGCTGTTGCAGCTCGACAATTTCCTGCTGTGCGGCGGGAGTAATCATGCATTGGCCGTGTAGTTCACGGTCGGCACGTGAGTGGGCCTGATTACCGGGTGACAATAAGTCGGTGGAAATATCGCCTTCACCGGCAATATAGGTGACCACCTCAATTTTCTCATCGATATCAGGCAGTTTGGTAAAAAACTCTGCCTGGGCATAGCTCTCAAGAATGTCTTTGGCCACGGCATTACCTGCTGTGTAGGCAGCGTCCAGTCGCTCGATATCGGCTTCGTATAAGAATACTTGGGTTTTTAACACCTCTGCCGCAGGTTTTGCCACACTGCCATCGTCAGACAGCGCCAAGTCGAGCAGCACTTTAACAGAGGGCCCGCCTTTCATATGGGATAAAAGCTCAAAGGCAAATTCCGGGCTAATTTCTTCAACAGACGCTGTGCCGAGGATAATATCGTTTAAAAATGCTGCCTTTACACCGGCGGCACTGGTGGTGCCTGGCAAGGTGTTGTAGATGAAAAATTTAAGGGAGTCGTCACGGTATGGGTGGTCCGTGTCTTTGATCTGTTCGATCAGTTCTGACAGTAGTTCAGCACTGTCGATGGGCTTGGGGTGTAGGCCTTCATCCTTGCGGCTGTTGATTTCTTGCATATAGTCGTTGTACAGACTCATTCTTGCCTCCCGACGGCAGTAATGTTTAGGTTAAATTATAGGACGATATTCTACCTTTTTTTTGTCTAAGGACTAATCATTTAGGCAAATAAGCAATATCAGCCCAAATTATAGCCGACAGCCAGTATAGTTATCTGCTTTATACCGGGGTAAAGGTAAAGTAAAGGCAAATAGGGCGGCAACCCATAAACCAAACAACAGTGGGCACTGCACAGGTTTTTTTGTTGGTTTGAAGCCTTGCTCTCTCTTGTGAGTGCTAAACCGGCAAAAAGCGTAAATATGGTCTATGCTTAAAGAAATGTCGTCTTTTTCAACAGTTGGGTTTACAGTATGTCGATTAAACTTCGCCTGAGTCTTATTGTCGCCACGTTTTTAGCGCTGGTTGTCAGTGGCATTATTGGTCTGGAAATATGGATTAGCAATGCCAAATTTGATGCCCACGTGATTAATCTTGCCGGTCGTCAACGGATGCTGACCCAAAGAATGACAAAAGAAGCGCTGTTTACCCTGGCCGGTTATGACCAGCGGCAACAAATGCAACAAACAAAGGATTTGTTCGACACCACTCTAAAAGGCCTGATTGAAGGCAGTGACGAACAAGGTTTACCGGCTGTTAATAATCAGGCGATTAAAGAACAGTTGCAAAAAGTCGAGAATTTATGGAGTGAATTTCAGCCCCTGCTGAAAAATATTGACAGCAGCGCCTCACAGGAAGAATTTAAGCGCACCGCAGAGGCTTCAGTGCTTATTTTAAAAGAAATGAATGCCGCCGTTAAATTATTCGAAAAAAATTCTAATAAAGCCATTGCCAACCTAAACAAACTGGCTTTACTCTTTGGCCTTATCGCCTTGATCAATGCTGTTTTTGCCTATTATTTTATTCAAAAAACCATTGTTAAGCGTCTGCAACATGTCAAAAACACGGCGCTCCAAATCGCTTCTGAAAGAGATTTGACAATGCGCATTAATTTTAGAGGCAATGATGAATTAACCCGCGTTGCTGGCGCCTTTGACCAGATGATTGCAGAGTTTGCCCAGGTTAACGGTGAAATAAGGGCCCTTGAGGGTGAACTACAAAATCAAGTTTACCAGCTACAGGAAAGTGCAGAAAACAACCGCGAGCGCATGGACCAGCAAAGCGGTGAAATTATTCAAACCGCGACCGCCATGAATGAAATGACCGCAACCGTACAGGAAGTTGCCAGCAATACACAATCTACCGCCAAGTCGGCCACAGAAACAGAAAAAGTCGCTAACGACAGCAACCAACTGGTGGAAAGCAATATTCAGTTAACCTATGAACTTGCCGAAGCAGTCAATAGCGCGACGGAGAATATTGAAGTGCTGGCAAAAGCCTCAGCAGACATCGGTGGCATTGCCGATACCATTAGTAATATTGCCGAGCAAACCAATTTACTTGCGCTCAACGCCGCCATTGAAGCGGCGCGGGCAGGCGAACAGGGCAGAGGCTTTGCGGTGGTGGCTGACGAGGTACGCACGCTGGCACAGCGCACCCAGGAAGCAACCAGTGAAATTCATAAACTGATTAGTACCTTGCAGGAGTCCACACAGTCGTCAGTAGACACAATGCACAAGAGCAAAGACCAGTCTGAACGCTGTGTCGCCCAATCGGAAGAAATGATCAAAGCCCTTAAATCCATTATTGACTCTGTCACCAACATCAATGGCCTCACCCAACAAATTGCGGTTGCCACCGATGAACAAAGCTGTGTAGCAGAAGAAATGAATCGCAGTATTGTCGGTATTGAATCACAGTCCAGTCAGACCCTTGAGGATGCAAACCTCACGTCGACAAGGGCACGAGAACTGGGCGACATGGCAAATCAATTACGCAATAAGCTTGAAGCCTATAAGTTGTAATCAACTAGCTTACTGCTTTTAACGCGACTAAGGCGTGGCTATAGCCACGCTCAGTGAACAACCACAGTGCTTGCGTCCACGGGGGTAAAACTGGAAAAGTCAAAAAGGTCTATAGCTGCACGATAAGGTTATCCAAACGGTCCAAATCGTTAATCACCCGCCATTGACCGCCGCCCTCTGTGACCCGGGTCTTCCATTCCTGCAAACGCTTTAGATACTCTCTGGGATCGATATTATCACTGTGTAGCTTGGTGACATTTAAAGCCGATACCTGAATACCGTCCAGAGGCAGCTCAAATTGACGAATATGGCCTTTTACCAAATCTTCCTCTAAATCAGAAAAAATCAACACGTGCTTTTCCCCTGCCCCGGTCTCGTAGAGATATTCAGCCGCTTGCAGTAAGCCGCCAGAAATATCCGTATGCCGACTGCCTTTGCGAGTGCTTTGCACAAATTGATCAATGGTGGCTTTAAACGCGCGCTTTTGGGCAATTGCACTACTGGGACGCTCATCAAAAGTCGCCTTAACAATAATGTCTTTCTCACTAAAGCTGCCGCTATCAATTCGCGCAATGGCGATCGAATCACCGCTGTTTAAGGTCGCCAGCAAGTAATTCATAATGCTTTGTGCCTTAGTCAGCTCCTGACTATAGGTGCCGGAAGTATCCAGCAACAGGTATACCGCGCGTTTTTTATTGTTGGCCTCACCACAGCCGGTTACAGCCATAATAAAAAACAGGACCGGTGCAATCATAATAATGGGGGCGGCAGTTATTAGTGCCCATAAGGTTTTCATTGGATCTTTCCTCTCAATATTGGTGTAAAACAGATGCTCGATAATAGGGTTTACTGGTGGCGCTTATGTGCGCACGCGGTCAATAGGACTCGTCCTGGTATTCTATGGACGGCGGTGTAGACTTGGGGCGAGTGCTTTGTCGGTAGCTTGTTACGGCTCGCTCTACCGTCAGCGGAACCATAATGACCAGATCATACACGCTGACCAGCATTTTGCTTAGCTGGTAAAAAAAGTGCGCCAGCATGCGCGCAATGATGGCCATTAGGCTGATAAGGTTCACCGCCAGCATGCCGATGACTGTTCGCGAGGCGTGGATAAAAGACTCCAGGGGAATGGCGACAAAGGCCAGTGCAAAGGGTAAGATAAATCCCATGACCATTTGCCCGATAGACGGTATCCAGCGAAACTGCGCGTCTACCACACTAATTCCGGCCAGTGATTGTTTAAGGGCTTCTCTGTCCAGGGCCAGCAGATCGCGCATATAGGCTAAAGACGCCTCAATAGTGGCAAGGGTCAATAAAATCGTAAAGCTTACCCACATCATTCGCCTGCGCAAGCTATCATCCATAGCCCCAATAACAGGAAATAAACGGGTAATGCCCATGGACTCCATTAAAAACAGCCCCATGGCAATCTCGATAAGAATAATCACCAAGGCCGCAATGTCAGAGCTTTGCCAGTTGCCAATGGTGCTGGTGCCGCCCACCATTTCTGACATGGGCAGTGCGATCAATTGAAAATTAATAAGGCCACCCAGAGCGGCAATCATTAATACCAAACCGGCAATAAAAAATTGGGTCAACGACGATGCCGCCAGCACGCGCATAATATCCTGGTCGCCCGCGCGCATTTTTTCATAGTTTTGCATATGTTGATCGATATGCGTGGAGCGCTGGTCAAGGCTATCCACCTTGGCTTTGACTTTATTAACCCCGTCCGCTAACGAGCGCCAACTGGCTTGCATATTGCTCAGCAGACGGTGGCGTTCCAGGGTGTTTTTTTGGAAGGCTTTCTGGGTTTCCTGGTAGGCGGACTCGACGGTTTTATGGATATTCTTTAATATTTTGCACACTGCGGGATCACCACTACGTGGGATTGCGGCAATGCTTTCCACCGCATCCAGCCAGGCAGGGGGCAAGGGAGGGGAATCGCTTGCGTCTTTATAGTCGGCTTCGATCTTGTCGATGGTATCGCTTATTTGTCGATGCAGGGCCGGGTAGTGACCCAAATCCCGCGCGACGACCGCATTGACCCGGGTAAACTCGCGTTCGATGGTGCGTTCGAGTTGGTCAGCCCCCGCGGCCAGCAGCACATCGCGATTGCGCTCCAGCAATTGCTGCTCCATCCTCAATAAAGACTTTGACAGTAGCCGCATAAGCCCATAAATTGAGCGACCTGCACCAGCCAGCACCTGATGGGCTTGTTGGCGACCACAGTACATGATAATAATCAGCAGTATCAGCCAGACCAAAAGGGATAGACCTGGCCGGTCAGACCACAGTGTTAACAGTTCAATATTCATAGCATTACACCCTTGGTGTTATCAATCAAAAATACGTCATGCCTCACAGCAAACGACGCTGGAAACAGTTATAACAAGAGATGGTGAAAAATCGGTGAGTAAGCGAAGATAGAGTAGATATGGCGACTATTTTTTGGGTAGAAGATCAAAGTCACTGGATCGACAAATTTAAGCCCGTATTGGAAAACCAGGATTTTGATGGCAAACCCACGGCGGTAGTGACCCATCGCTTTGCCAACGCCGCGCGACAGCAAATTGCCTTGATGAAAGACCAACAGCGGCCGGATATTGCGCTGCTCGACGCGCATATGAACGGTAATCTGGGTGCTGGTTTTTCTGTTTCCCGCACTCTGTTGGGCAAATGGCCGGATTTGCCCATTATTTATCTTTCCGAACACAGCGGCACCCAGACTGAGCAACAGGCGCTGGAAGACATGCACGCACAGGATTTTATTGCCAAGCACCAGCGCAATATTGAAGAAGTATTGTGTTGGCGCATTCGGGCGATCCTAAGGCAGCACAAAAGCAATACCGGCAACAGCCGGGATTTTCTTGCGCAAGATCACCTGCGCATTGATCTCGCCAGCTGGGAGGTCTTTTGGCGCGATCAAAAATTAATGAACCCGCTTAACCCGCGCAGACCCCTGGCACCTATGCCCAGAAAGATCCTCTACCACCTGCTCAAAGCAAGGCCAAGGCCGGTGAACAGCCTGCAAATGGCCGATTATCTGCAAGCCGACCCGGAAAAATTTTCATATGCCAGCTACCGACAGCATATCAAAACCTTACGCCACTCAATTGACCAGGCCGAAGGCGGTAAAGGTCTGTTTTTAGCGCACTGTAAACAGGGCAAAGGCATTGTCACCTTTGGCGACGAAGGCGCCTACTGTTGGAAATAGTCAAATGAAATCATCGATCCTGCACTATCCATGGCTTAGCATTACCCTGGCAATTATCGCCATGTTAAGTTTTTTTATACTCGCCAACCCGTCGTTTTTAATCTTTTATAAAATTCCGGATATTTTCTTTAATAGCGATTATCAAGCGGCGGTATTGCTTGTAGTGCTGTGTATTATGCTGTGGGATATGCACCTGTTTTTTCGTAAAAAATACAAAAATGATGCCATCATCAATGAGCTGTTTATCGCCAAGAAACAGTTGCAAAATAAAGCCCACAGCTATGCCGCCCACTCGGACAAACTCAAGCTGTTTATTAGTGAGCGGCTGTTAGAGTATATACAGTATGATGAAAAATTTTTGCACTTTAAAAATATCGCCGCCGAAGTCAGACACAATGGCGTTATTTGTTTCGATAAAGTACAAACGGCTCTAGCAGGCGCCATCGGCCATTATAGCGAGTTACAAAAGCATGAAGATATTGCCGCATGTCGGGATGCGGTTAACGATATGCGTTATCTATGGGACCTTCTGGATTTATCAACGGCAGACAACATTGCCTTGCATATAGGCGATTACCTGTGTGAATGTGAAGAGCAATACTTTCAGCAACTGCTGCAAAAAGATGGAAAAACACCTTACCACCCTACTTTCAATGCCAGCAATGTACTGATTAGCACACTGGCTGAGCAGGTTGAAGCGCCTGAAAGATTGCGCGCATTTGGTGATAGCGGCGAGTATATCGACTATAGGGACGCACTCTTTTCCATCAGTGCCGAGAGCAAGGTTGAGTTACTGGGCAATGAAAATCACTTTCGGCTGATTCTCGAAAACTTACTGAGTAATGCCCAGTTTTATGCCAATAAAAAAACCAGCAATAAAAATCAGCCAAGCGTTGTGATACGGCTTTCCCAATCGGATCATGACTTAAGCGTCAAGGTCTATAATCGCGGTAAGCATATCGATGAAGACAATGGCGATAAAGTTTTTCAATTGGGCTATTCCACCAGACGAAAAAAAGAGAACCATGGCAAAGGTTTGGGCCTCTATTTTGTTCGCAACATTGTGCAGGGCTATGAAGGCAGCATCAATTTTACTAATATTAGCAATCAGCCTGATTTTTATTCGTTGCGCTTTGAATTAGACAATAACGAGCCCATCACGGATATTGCTGAAACGATTATCGAAAACAAGCGGGTTGTAATCAAGCAGGAAGCCGCCAACACCAGCGCAAAGCAAAAACAATGGAAGTTTAGCCAGGCAATAAAAGCCATCGACGTTTATTCTAAATATGAAAATAACACCTATCGATTCACTATAGATAATCAAGACTCGCTGCTATTGACAGACCCCAAGCCTGGGTCCATTCCCACATGGTCTCTTACGCTTGTGCAAAAGAAGCGCTCATCTCTAGTGGTGTTCGCGCCTATCGATAATCAGGGCGTACAGTTTAATTTACGCCTGCCGCTGGCAACAACAAAACTTGATTACCATGAGGATATAGCCGATATCGACGGTGGCGATGTCGATCAAGAGCACCAAGCCCTGCTTGATGTTGCGGAGAGGTTTAAAACTTAGTTTGCGGGGGACAGATTGAACTTTTGGAAAATGAAATTGAAAGATTATTTGCGCAACGTGTGCGACCGGCTACCATGGGCAGGCTGAAGATTATTGTGACCCCACTTGATGGGG
>JBCBZU010000287.1:0-3680 GCA_039815165.1 Pseudomonadota bacterium | reverse complement strand
CCAACACTATCAGTTAAGCTCCGTGGTAGAAGACGGCCCTATCACCATTGCGCTACCCAATGGGCAGCAGTGGACCCCGCAAAATTTCTCTCGTGAGTCCTACGGCAGGGTTCCTCTCTATCAGGCAATGGCGCGTTCTTACAATCAGGCAACTGCCCGACTGGGAATGGAATTGGGCGTCAGCAATGTTGTTCGCACGCTAAAAAGGGCCGGGTTAACTAAAAATCTTGATGCCTACCCGTCATTACTGCTAGGCGCAGTGGCCTTATCGCCCTTTGAGGTGAGTCACCTCTACCATACCTTGGCGGCAGATGGCGTATATACGCCGTTACGGGCCATACGCTCTGTATTAGACGCGAGTCACTCGCCGCTGAAGCGTTACCCGCTAAGCAGTGAGCCGCGCTTTTCTGCGGAACACGCGCACTTAATTCACTATGCACTACAGGCCTCAGTACGCAATGGCACTGGTCGCAGTATATATCACTTACTGCCTCAAGAGCTCGCCCTTGCCGGTAAAACCGGCACTTCCAACCAGCAAAGAGATAGCTGGTTTGCAGGTTATAGTGGTGATCACTTGGCAGTAGTCTGGGTCGGTAATGATGACAATAAGCCAACGCCTTTCACCGGCAGTAGCGGTGCCTTACCGGTATGGACAAGCTTATTCCAACAACTGACAACCACCAGCGTTGCCCAGACGGCGCCGAGTGCTATTGAATACTACTGGATGGACAGTGCCAGCGGCTTACGCAGTGCAGAGGGTTGTGCGGGCGCTCAATTAATGCCTTTTATTGCGGGCACTCAACCACAGGCATTTGTCGATTGTGACTTGGCCAGGCCTTCTGTCAAGGGGTGGTTTAAACGCTGGCTCCAGCCTAAAAACCGCAGTTGAACGCACTATTGCGGCCTTAGATCCAGCCCAAATTTGTGTAGCGTATTTGGATTGAATAGATATGAAATATTTAGTGAGTATTTTTTTTCTTAGCGTTGTTGTCAGTTGTGCATCCACAACCGGGCCTGTCGTGATTCGCGATTCTTCACCATCGCTTAAAGACTCAACTCGAACAACTGATGGCAATGCTGTAGCGGTGGCACAACCCGTTATTCCTGCAAAACAAAGCCCGCAACCCCCCTTATTGGAAAGTATTATCCAACAGGCAAATGAGGTTTTGGCTTTAGGCGATACCAATAAAAGTATTGCGCTGGCCGAAAAAGGTCTGCGGATTGATCGCAAACAGCCGCGACTTTATTTAGTTTTGGCTAAAGCTTACCTGGAGAAAAACAATCAACAACAGTCCCGTTTTTTTGCCCAGCAGGGTTTGCGTTACCGTTCAGTGGATAAGATGATTGAAAGCGAGTTAAGGCAATTAGCTCGTCAGTAATCGTCTGCAAGCTCTAGACCAGAGAAAGCTTTAGACCAGAGAAAACCTTAGACCATAGAAAGCCTTAGATCAGAGTAAAAATAAACAAAAATCAGCCTGCTGGTAAATATGCGCTGGGCAGAACTATACGCTAAATCCAATTGTGATTAAGCATTTGACTGGTCGCATTCACTATAGTTGTCGGTGACAAAGCGTGGTGTGCACAGCACCATAAACAGTAAATCATCCTCGCCGGTATTGCGTATCCATTGACTACAGTTTTCGGGAATTAAAACCACGTCGTTGGCGCTTACAGATACCGGTTTTTGTTTATCCAGAAATACTTCGCCGCTTCCAGAGAGAATGATATAGCGTTCAATAGTCTGCAATAATTTATGCGGTTGGGTTGCAGTGCCCGGCGTTAAGCGGGCGCGGGCAATGGATAGACCGGGGTCGGATGCTGAGTTTGATAGCTCCAGAATATAACAGCCTTCTTCGAAAAAATATTCGGACGAGGGCTCAGCTTTTATTACTCGTGGTGTCATTTTAGTCAAGTTGATTAAAGGCATATTCAGCGGCATTCAAGCTGTCTTGAATGTCTTGTTCGCTATGGGCGACGGAAGTAAAACCGGCTTCATAGGCGGCGGGCGCAAGATAAACACCTTGATCCAACATCAGATGAAAAAACTGATTGAACCGGGGAATATTGCAGTCCATCACTTGTTGATAGTTGGTGATAGTGTCAACGCCGCTATTGTCTTTTAAGAAAAAGAAACCGAACATTGAGCCCACATGATTAGTGGTAAAGGGAATATTCGCTGCATTTGCGCGCTCTTGTAGGCCGTTAACCAATGTGTCTGTTGTAGAAAATAAAGTATCATAAAAGCCACTGGCTTTTAAGCCGTTTAAATTCGCCAGTCCCGCGGCCATGGCCACGGGGTTTCCAGAGAGAGTGCCCGCTTGGTAAATCGGGCCCAAAGGTGCAATTTGTGCCATGATCTCACGCTTGCCGCCGAAGGCTCCAACGGGCATGCCGCCGCCCATGACTTTGCCCAGGGTAATCAGGTCGGCATCCACATTGTATTGTGCCTGCGCACCCTTGGGGTGAACTCGAAAGCCCGTCATCACTTCATCAAAAATAAGTACGGCACCATATTGGTCGCAGACCTTGCGTAGAGTCGGTAAAAAATTATTTACCGGCGGCACACAATTCATATTGCCGGCAACGGGCTCGACAATAATGCCGGCGATTTCTTCGCCCAGGGTTTTAAACACCGATTCCACCTGTTCGCTATCGTTGTAGTTAAGCGTAAGCGTGTGGTCCGCCAGTGCTTTCGGCACGCCGGGTGAACTGGGTACCCCAAGGGTTAATGCCCCCGAGCCCGCTTTTACCAGCAATGAGTCTGAGTGACCGTGATAGCAACCTTCAAATTTTATAATTTTATCTCGCCCGGTGTAGCCACGGGCAAGGCGAATGGCACTCATGGTGGCTTCGGTGCCAGAGTTAACAAAGCGCACCTGATCCATATTGGGAATAATCTTGCAGACTTCTTCTGCCAGCGTGGTTTCCGATGCTGTTGGCGCACCAAAACTTAAACCCTCCAGGGCTTTTTCCCGCACTGCCGCTACCACGTCTTTATGGGCGTGCCCCAATATCATTGGACCCCAAGAGAGCACGTAGTCGATGTAGCGTTTGTCATCTTCATCAAAAACATAAGCGCCCTCAGCGCGCTTAAAAAATACCGGCGTACCGCCCACCGCTTTAAAGGCGCGCACGGGAGAATTAACGCCGCCGGGAATGACCCGCTGGGCAGCGGCGAAAAGAGTTTCAGAACGGCTCATAAATACACTACCTAGATAAATGATATTGTCGGTTTTACCACCACTAAACAAACGATAATGATAAGTAAAATAACCGGGGATTCGTTAAACCAACGATAAAAAATATGGCTTCGAGTATTGTTATCATCGCGAAATTGCTTGTAAAAATACACGCAAATATGGTGATAAATTGTCAGCATGATAACCGCGGCAATTTTCAACCAAAACCAAGTGGCTGCCTGATAATACGGCCAGCTATAGCTGGTAAGCCAAATGCCGAATACATAAGTGGCAATCATTGAGGGGTTGCCAATAGCGCGGATCAATTTGCGCTCCATAATTTTAAAGCGCTCATTGCTGATGCTGTCTTCACTCATGGCGTGATAAACGAATAAACGCGGCAGATAAAAAAGCACGGCAAACCAGCAATGAGCGCTTTAAAATTATGGAGCGCAAATTGATCCGCGCTATTGGCAACCCCTCAATGATTGCCACTTATGT
>JBCBZU010000006.1:0-16021 GCA_039815165.1 Pseudomonadota bacterium | reverse complement strand
ATGTGGCACCGTCGAGACCGAACTTTATTGATTCAGCCTGTATGTTCGTACGTGCGCTTCTCTTGAGCCGAACCGGCTCAAGTTCGCCACCACCGCTGACGCACGCACGCACAGACAGCTGACAGCAGACGGCAGAACCTTCACTCTTCCCAGGACTTGCGGTTTAATAAGTTAGTCAAACCATCTGTTTTACTGATGACTTCTAGCTGATTATTAGCGGCCTCTAAATCAATATTGTTGATTGCCTGCTCTGTAACGTCGTAAATAATTAAGCAAATACTTTCGTTGGAGCCGGTCAAGCTGTGAATCGGAATAAAAGTACTGTTTTGATACATGAATTCTGCTTTACCCGTAATCGGGCGATAGTTTTCAAAGCGGAATAAATAGGGGCGCTGTTCCCAGGTGGTGAATGCTGAGTTCTTAAGCAAATATACCGACTCGACTTTACGTAAAAACCATTTTTTATCAATCTCGGGAAAGGCTTCAAATAAATTTTTACCAATAATATCCTCAGCCATCAAGGCACTATGGTTTTGCATAAAACTATTCCAAAGCTGTATGTCATAGTTTTGGTCTAACAGTACCAGGCCCACATCGACATTTTGGACAACATCCATTATCCAACGAAAATCGTTCATCATGTCATTAGAGGTAGCGAGCATTAGCCTTAGTCCAACAGGTAGTCTATTTTGCCAAATAGGCGATTGAGTGAGCCCTGGGTGATTACCATGAGTAGGTCACAGTGTACGTTGTAGCCTTCAATATGGTAGTTCACTTCGATAACCAGGGCTTTTTCCCAACGTACGCTTTTGGAGGCCAGTAGTTTATCCAGTTGCTGATGTTGGCCAAGAATAGCAGGCGGGCCAAAGCTAAACTCTATGTCGAGTTGTTCAGCGATACCGCGGATTAGAGCCCCTACAAGAATATTGGTTGCATCGACTAACAATTCACGTTCGGCAGCTTCATTGAGTTCATCTTCATATTTGATAAGCTTGGCAAGGTCGTTAAAGCTGGTGTCATTGAACAGCAACATGGCTTCGCCGGAGATTCCCCCACCAATAAAGCCCTGGCAAACGCCAGAGACATTCTGTTCGTCAACGGTTTGCACCGCCATGGCGATTTCTTTGGGGGAAAGAATAGCCACGTGCGGAATCGACAGCACAACAAAGGAATGCAGCAGCCGTGCGAGGTGGTCGCCCGCTTGTCCCATGGCCACATTACTAATCTCTTGCAGGCAATCCCGCTGATCCTCACTCATAATAGGGTAGGGAGGGTGTGTGGACCAAGAGTTGTTACTTGTGGCTATATCAGTCATGGAATGAGTTATCTTGTAAAGCCCTATGAATGGAAGAATCCTACATAAGAGAGTCGATGTAACTTAAGCCTAGTACAAAAAAACAATCCTGCCCTAATTTCTGAGAAGATTTAGCGCCCAAGCGCCATGAGTTTTTATAACCGCAATCAATGGTCTTGGGTTATTTTTGCTTGATGATGGCCTCCTTTAGCAACTTGCCCAGAGAACCTGTGGTGTTAGTGGCTTGGCTGCCTTTTTGGCGATGATTTTTGTGCCGTTTTTGCGGGCGTGCATCAGATTGGACTTGGGCTAACTCATCGTCCAAGCGCATGGTTAAGGCAATACGTTTTCGATGAATATCTAGTTCCATCACCTTGACCTTGACGACATCGCCAGCTTTGACCACAGCGCGCGGGTCTTTGACGAAGGTATTCGATAGGGCAGAAATATGTACCAAGCCATCTTGATGGACGCCAATGTCGACAAATGCGCCAAAATTGGTGACATTAGTGATCACTCCCTCCAGAATCATCCCTGGTCTAAGGTCGGAGAGCGTATCGACGCCTTCTTTAAAGCTTGCCATTTTAAAGGCCGGTCGCGGATCGCGCCCTGGTTTCTCCAACTCTTTAAAGATATCGACAATGGTCGGCAGGCCAAACTGCCCGGTGGTAAACGACTCTGGCTTCATCTGTTTTAGTCCTGCGGCATTATTGAGCAGGCTGCTGAGCGCCTGGCCGCTTTTTTCCGCAATTAATTGAACCACCGGGTAGGCCTCGGGATGCACTGCCGATGCATCCAATGGGTTGTCGCCATTGGCAATGCGCAAGAAACCTGCGGCTAACTCATAGGCTTTTTCACCCAAACGAGGCACGTCTTTGAGTTGTTCCCGGTGTTTAAAAGCGCCTTGGCGTTCGCGATAGCTGACAATATTGTTGGCGATACTTTGGTTAAGTCCAGAGACTTTTGCCAGTAGCGGGACGGAGGCGGTATTCAGTTCAACCCCTACATTGTTGACACAGTCCTCGACCGTAGCATCCAAACAGCGGGCCAATTTTGCCTGTGATAAGTCGTGCTGATACTGGCCCACACCGATGGACTTTGGCTCAATTTTTACCAGCTCTGCCAGGGGGTCCTGGAGGCGGCGGGCAATCGAAATTGCGCCACGAATAGTGACATCCAGGTCGGGAAATTCTCTGGCGGCAAATTCACTGGCTGAATAGACAGAAGCGCCCGCTTCACTGACCATGATATTCTTGGCTTTGAGTGTGCGGTTGCGCTTGAGCATGGTTTTGACAAAATTATCCGTTTCTCGTGAGGCGGTGCCATTACCGATAGCAATAAACTCTACCGAGTGCCGTTGGCATAGCTCAAGCAGTGTGGCCTCTGCTTCTTGCACACGATGTTGTGGTGCATGGGGGAAGATGGCCCCGTGATCAAGTATTTTACCGGTGGCGTCGACCACAGCGATTTTCACACCGGTGCGCAAGCCTGGGTCAAGCCCCATGGTGGTCTTGGCTCCTGCTGGTGCGGCTAACAGCAAGTCCTTTAAATTATTGGCAAACACCTCAATAGCATCGGATTCAGCCTGCTCGCGAATATCACTAAACAAGTCATTTTCCAAATGCGGCAGCAGTTTAACTCGCCAGGTCCAGCGGACCACTTCGTTCAACCACTGATCAGCGGGCCTAGGCGCCTGTTCCTTGTCTTGATTAATAGACCAGTGTGAGGCGACCATGGCCTCGCAGGGGTGGGAGGCTCGAGAATTGACAGCGCTATTGTCGGCCTTGATATCGTCTACAAGCCCAGTACTCAGAGACAATATGCCCTCATTACGGCCTCTAAACAGCGCCAGTGCACGGTGTGAGGGAATACGGTTAAGCGCTTCCTGGTGGTCGAAGTAGTCTTTGAACTTCACCCCTGCTGTTTCCTTGCCTTCGATAAGCTTGGCGCAAAGGCTGCCGTTGTGTTTTAAAAATTGCCGAAGTTTACCCAATAACTGAGCGTCTTCACTAAAGCGCTCCATAAGTATGTACTTGGCACCATTAAGCGCATCTTTGGTAGTGTGAATATTATGCTCAGAATTGAGGAAGCCTTGTGCCTCTTGTTCTGGTATTAATTCTGGTTTGCTGTACAAGCACTCGGCCAGTGGTTCAAGCCCCGCCTCAATGGCAATTTGCCCCTTGGTGCGGCGCTTGGGTTTATAGGGCAGGTAAATATCTTCGAGCTGGGTCTTGGTGGCTGCATCGCCGATGGACTGGGCCAATTCAGGTGTGAGCTTGCCTTGCTCTTCGATGACTTTAATAATGGTTTGCCTTCGCTCTTCGAGCTCCCGCAGGTAGCGTAATCTCTCTTGCAAAGTGCGCAACTGGCCATCATCCAAACTGCCGGTCACTTCTTTTCGGTAGCGGGCAATAAAAGGGACAGTGGCGCCTTCATCCAGCAAGCCAACAGTGGCTGTGACCTGTCCTAACGAGACTCTGAGTTCATCGGCGATAGCCTGGCAAATGCGATTTGTGGTCATAGATAGTCCTGTCAGTGAATCTGAGAGTGGCATTATGCGTAAAAAGACAGGATGCGCTAGTCTTGTTTTTAGAGAATAAGTATGCTTCTTTAGCTGTCTGCGGCATTGGTCTGGAATAACAAAAAACCGGCCTTATTTTATTAGAATTTGCACAAAGAGGAGAATCAGTGTTACAGGCCCATCGGTATCATCAACGCGGTAGCGTTGGCGTTGTTGTGATTGTTATTGCAGGTGCAGTTATTATCGGGGTCCTTTGGTTGTTTAAACCGAAGACGGAGGTGCGTGCATTATCCGCGCCGAAGCCACCCATTGTGGATGTGCTTACGGTTGAGCCTATGCCCTACCAGGCACAAGTGAAAACCCAGGGTACGGTTGTCCCCCAGCGGCAAATTAATGTTGTGGCTGAGGTGTCCGGCCGCGTAGTAAAAGTGTCAAAACATTTTATCGCTGGCGGCTTTTTTAATGCGGATGAAGTGCTTGTGCAACTGGATGATCGCGACTACCAGTTTCAATTGATTAATGCCCGTTCGCAAGTGGCCGCCGCAGAACGGGAGCTGGCCTTGGAGAGAGGCCGTGCCCGCCAGGCACAACGAGAATGGCGTGATTTGGGTTCGGCTGAGGCCAACGCACTATCCCTGAGAAAGCCACAAGTCAAAGCGGCACAAGCCGCTCTGGTATCCGCTAAAGCTGAGCGGGATCGGGCACTTCTGGATATTGAGCGATCAAAAATATCGGTGCCTTTTGCAGGGCGAGTGGATACCAGCAATATTGACCTGGGTCAGTTTGTCAGCGCAGGCAGCAATCTGGGCCGCGTTTATGACAGCGCGGTTGCAGAGATTCGCTTACCGCTTAGTAATGAACAATTATCATTACTGAACTTCACCCCAGCCAGTCATTTAGACGAGCGCGCTATCCCGGTAAAAATAAGCGCCAGCATCGCAGGCCAGGCCAGTGACTGGAGCGCTACCCTAAGCCGTACAGAAGCCTCTATTGATTCAGCAACACGTTTTTTCAATGTGATCGCGGAAGTCGACCAACCCTTTGATACCAATGTCCATGACCGCGCGCTCTATATGGGGCTGTTTGTCAACGCCGTCATTCCGGGTAGAGTATTCGAAAACAGTATCCGTATTCCTGCTAAAGCTGTTATCAACGATAGCGTGTTTATGCTGACAGCAGACAATCGCTTAGAGCCAAAACCGATCACTGTGATTCAACGTGAGGGTGAATTTCTTTGGGTTCAATCGCAACTATCACGCGGTGATCGTGTTGTTACCAGCGATCCCCGCGTACTTAGGGAAGGCTTAAGCGTTGCGGTTAAAACTGTCACTGATAGACAGCAGCAATAAGGGCTGATTTTTCTATGCGTGCAGTGATTCACTGGTTTATTGATAATCCCGTCGCCGCCAATCTGCTGATGTTTGTGATCATCGTCAGTGGTTATTTTTATTTCTCTGCGGTAGGCAAAGAAGTTTTTCCGCGAAGCGATTTCGGCAATATAATCATATCCGCCGCTTACCCTGGCGCAAGTCCTCTGGAAGTAGAGCAACAAGTGATTGTGCGCATCGAAGAAGCCATTGCCGACCTCGAAGGCATAGAGGCAATAAAATCAACTGCCAGAGAAAGCCAGGCAAGGACAACCATTGAAGTGATAAAAGACTTTGACATTCAAAGCCTTTTAAATAATGTGCAAACCCGGATTGACGCCTTAACTACCCTGCCTGATGAAGTCGATGATATTGAAGTGGTGGAATCCGCTACTCAAAGGCGCTCGCTAATGACAGTTGCCATTTACGGTAATGTAGACGAGGGTATATTAAAAGAAACGACCCAGTGGTTACAGCGTGAGCTTCTGCGTCAGGATGCGGTTTCCAGTATCGATATTGAAGGGACTCGTGATCGTGAAATGACCATTGCCGTATCAGAGCAGAGCCTGCGCAACTACGGTTTAACTTTTAGCGAAATAGCCAGCGCTATTCGACGCCATTCGATCAATCTTCCCGCAGGCACCATTAAAAATGACGCGGGTGCATTTCAAGTGCAAACCCGTGGTCAGGCCTATACCGAGCAGGACTTCGCCAATATTGTGATTGCAGTAGGCGACAATGCTGCGGAACTCACCTTGGGCCAGCTGGCGAGCATTACCGACGGCTTTGCAGAAAAAGACCAGCGCGGCAATTACAACGGATATCCCGCCAGTTACCTAACACTATTTACCAGTACACCTCCGGATATTGTCAATGCGGCAGATAACACGCGCGCGCGCCTTGAGCAATTGCGTACTCAACTACCCCCCGGACTGCAAATTGATGTTTGGTTTGATTGGTCGCTCATTTATAAGAGTCGAATGAATTTACTGTTAGAGAATACCCTTACTGGTTTAATCTTCGTCTTTATTTTGTTGATGCTATTTCTCCGTCCGTTTTTAGCAATGTGGGTCAGTATAGGTATTGCCACGGCATTTCTCGGTGTGTTTTGGGTGTTGCCGTTTACCGGCGTAACCTTAAATATGTTATCCATGTACGGATTTTTATTGGCTTTGGGCATTGTTGTTG
This sequence comes from Pseudomonadota bacterium, assembly GCA_039815165.1. Lineage (GTDB taxonomy): Bacteria > Pseudomonadota > Gammaproteobacteria > Pseudomonadales > Cellvibrionaceae > CANLBN01. Next base: position 9,651 of record JBCBZU010000006.1, on the reverse strand, counting down.
ATGATGCCATTGTTGTCGGTGAAAGTATTTATGCGGCCCAAAGGCGCGGTCACAACGGTATAAAAGCGGCAAAAAAAGGGGTGTCCAGTGTTAGCAAACCGGTTGTTTTTGCGGTTGTCAGTACAATGATTTTTTTCTCAGCCATGTTTGGCTTAGAGGGTCAATCAGCCGTATTGGCGGTGCCGATTGCAACCGTGGTGATTGTCTGCTTGCTGTTCTCCCTGATCGAGTGTTTGCTTATCTTGCCCTCGCATTTATCCTCTATAAAGCCTGAAGTTTTGCCCAAAAATCCTGGTATTTTGCAAAGAGTTCGCCTGAGGCTATCTGCGGGGATGGAAAATTTTGCCAATAACCACTACCAGCGATTTTTGGCCTATACATTAAACGCTAATGGCAAAACGCTGACGGTGTTTTTGCTGGCTTTGGTGATCGTCCTTTGTCTCTATCTCTTTGGTGGCTACTTAAAAAAATCCTTTCGCCCCATTATTACCTCAAGCGAAGCTAAAATGACGGCGGTATTGCCAGAGGGGGCAGCGTTTAGTGATGTCAAGCGTATCCAAGACCAAATAGAGCAGGCAGCCTATCAGTTAAAAACGGACGAAACGCTATTGGCTATCAACGCTAATAAGCCTTTTGTTCGGGCGATCCGCTCGATTGCTGTCGATAATCGGGTGGTTGTGCGCGTGCGCTTGTTTGCCAGCGGTGACGGCAGAAAAGTGAATATTATCCAGGCTAAAGATCGCTGGCAGGATATTATTGGCCCGCTCACTGGCGTTCAGGAATTCAATGTGGATTTTACTATTAATCCAGGTGCTAAAGACTTACGTTTTCTCATTAGTTTGCCTGGCAATAACGCCCAACAAATTGCATCCGCCATTACCGACATTCGTACGGCATTGTCCCGATATCAGTCAGTTTATCAAATAGAACACACGCTGGAGGGCGCGCGTACCGAAATAGAGCTGCGTTTAAAACCCTATGCAAATGTTTTGGGACTCAGCTTGGCGGATATTGCCCGGCAGATACGACAAGGATTTTACGGAGAAGAAGTGCAGCGCATTCCCCGGGGTAGCGATGATATCAAGGTAATGCTGCGCTACCCTGTAGAAGACCGTCGCAGTGTCGATACTATTCGCCAGATGTATGTGCGCAGCGCCGACAATCGTTTTGTTCCACTCAATGAAGTAGCAGAGCTTGTAGAGGTGCCTGGCTATACTAAAATTGACCGCGAAGACCGGCGGCGTACGATTGCCCTGACAGCCCAAGTGGAAAAAGGAGTTGATACATTGGCCCTGGCTAATGGATTTGTTGAGCAGAACTTTGAGCAGTGGCAGCAGGCTTATCCGGGTTTACTGATCGAAATAGCCGGTGCTGTCGCCGATGAAAAAGAATTTAATACATTAATATTTAAAAATTTTGTTATTGCCTTCACGGTAAGTTTTGGCTTAATGGCAATTATTTTTCGTTCCTACTGGCAACCCATTTTGATTTTAACGGCAATACCCTTTGGTTTTGTGGGTGCCGTATTGGGCCACCTGATAATGAATCAGACGGTGACGATGAATTCCATGTTGGGTTTTGTTGCCTGCGCAGGCGTGGTGGTTAACGACAACTTAGTGCTGCTGGATCGTATTCATCGCTTGCGGGAGCAGGGTCACTCTGTAACCCAGGCAATCACGCAAGCAGGTGCTGATCGGTTTCGTGCAATTATCTTGACATCACTGACAACTTTTGTAGGTTTGTTACCCATTCTCTTTGAAACCAGTATTCAGGCACAGTTTCTTATTCCCATGGTTATCTCTCTTGCCTTTGGCGTTTTATTCGCCACAGTCGTTACTTTGATTTTCGTGCCAAATTTATATTTGCTGGGTGAGCGCTGTCGTTTAATGCTACGAACTCGTTTGGCCAGGTTTAAGTCCTTGTTTCAGTAAGCTGTCGCCTATAACATCATTCTAATTCATAAATTATTTTTTTGTGAAATGGTTCTCAAGTGCTCAGTTTCACAAAGTGGAATAGTTCACGTTATCAATTTAAATTTACACCATAATAGGCCAAAGTCTAAGAGCATCTGACTCTAATTTCTGGCAGCCACGGAAGCCGATGTCGCCTCCTTCATACAAAACGATACAGATGCAAACAGTGTGTTTGTGATCGTTTGGCTAGCAGAGAATATATCTATGAATAGACAGTATCGTTTACTGGTTGTTGATACAGAGGAGCGCGTACTGCGTGCAATCAATTCAATATTTCGAAATGATTTTGAAATCCACATCGCTCATTCAGCATCAAAAGCCTTGAACATACTGTACCGCTATCCCATTGATGTTGTTTTGAGCGACAGTAAAATTCGACTGATCAGTGGTGGTGACTTTCTCGGTAAAGTCAAAAATGAACATCCGCTGGTTCGCCGCCTGTTGATGACCGTATCCATGGACCCTGGTCTTATTGCGGCAGATATCAAAAGCGGCAAAATTTTTGGGTATATCAGTAAACCCTGGAATATCGACAAGTTTCGGTCCCTGGTCCACAAGGCCGCCAATACTTCACCGCTGCTGCTGAGTAATACCGATACAGATGACGATCTTGCCAATAAAGACGCTTTGCCAGATCCCGAAACGTCCAGCTCTGTTCAAGTTCAGAATTCTAAAACCCAGATAAAACCAAAACCAACAGCCATCGTCGTTGTGGATGATAATCAGCGAGTCCGTGACCATATGGTGAATATTGCACAACGATTCAGTTTAAAAGTGCATTTTGTCAAAACCTACGCTCAGGCTGCACGTATTATCGCGATGATACCTGAGGTCGGCGTTGTTGCTTTTGGTATTAGCGACCAACGACAAAAAACCCTTAAGGCAATTGAATTACTGCAACGTCAGCGTGACGATTTAAGCATGATCGCCCTGGCCGACACCAGTGATATCAAAGTAGCTGTTGATATCACCAATAAAGGTAAAGTGTTTCGCTATCTTCACCGCTTAGCCAATATTGAGAGTTTTCAGCGCACAGTATTATTTGCCATTCGTCATCATCGTATGCAAAAGCAATCCATAGCCCAGACACAGCAGCGCCAACATTCCTCTGGTCAAGCAGATGCCAGCCTAAAGAAATCGCCCCAGGCTGCGCCAGCAGTCGCTGTTGAACCGCAGCGTCAAGATTTGGCCAAACACAACGATACGGCAATGTCGCAAACTGAATTTTCGCTATTGCCCGGATCTAAACAGCGCCGCCGGGATCATAGTGACAAGTCCCAGGATGAAAATCGATCATTTATGTTGGTCGGTGAAGACCCAAAAACCCATAACTATGCGCGCGTTATATGCCGTAATTTAGGCATGGGGTTTTATTCAGTCAACTCCTTTTCGCAAGCGGTAAAAGCTATTGCTGCGCATTCCGACATCGGCGTGATGGTAATGGATTTATCGGAGAATCCTCATCAGGCCTCCAAGGCTCTGGCCTCGTTACATGAGCAAAATAGTGTGATTACCGTGGTGGCAATGGTTAACCACAGTCATTTACAAACAGCGGTTGAATTAGTTGATCGAGGAGAATTATTCCGTTACTTGCAAAAACCAGTCAATTCTCTTGAATTTCAGCGTGCTATTAAAGCGGCCACTAAACACTCTCATATGCTGAAAGGTATGAATTATCTTGGAAAACAGCGGGATCTGGAAAAACAAGGCAAGGCCAGTCTTGCCGATGAACAGGCAAAAGCTGGAGTGGCTAATATTGTGCGCTTAAAAGAGTTTTTTAGACAAACCGCTTAATATATTCACAGTTTTTTATTGAGTAGGCCACAAGTGGCACAAACGGTTATCTTCGTAAAAAAATTATCCAATACTGAATACTTTTTAATCTAGTATTGGCCACTTTGATTAAATTTTTGTGATGCATTTCACATAAATTAAATTTTTGTGATGAGTTTCATATAGCTGAACAAGTGAATTAACACAAATTGCTATTGCATTACAGTATTATCGACGCCAACAAACCGTCGGCAGAGGGTTTAACAATTAATAACGTTGTAATGGAATTGTTAAATGTCATTAGTAAATTTTTTTTCTCAAAGTATTCAGTCAAAACCATCCCACTATTCAAGATTTTTTTTGAGTATTTTTTGTTCATTTTTGTTTTTGTTATGGTCTGTTCCATCTTGGGCGCATGTTAAGTGGTTTGCTCCCTATGATGTGACCTCGTCGCCAATACCAATAGCAGAGGTATTAAATTCTCTAGGCTTTGTGCCACTGACTATTGCGACGATTCTCGCGGTATTTATCATGAGCATTGTTGATAGCCGGTGGCATTCAGTCAATAAGCTTACAGAGGATTATCGGCATCAGCTGCAATTAAAGCTGCCCGATAACTTTGAATTTGTCTTTCTTCGTTATGGCTTGCTGCTTTTTTTCACGGCCGTATGGACTCTGGGCGATGTGATTCTTACTCCAGAGCTTAAGCATCACAGCGCTGGGGTCAGTCTTATTCATGTGGTGATTATTGTGAGTCTGCTTACCCAAAAAACGGCGTGGATTGCCGGTGTAGGCATGATTAGCTTGTGGTGTTTTAGTGCTTACCGCTATGGTTTTTTCCACTTATCGGATTATACGATCTTCTTGGGTATTGCCATTTTTATGATCATCTCATCCATCAAGCCGTCAATAAGCCCCTCTGCACTTCGTTTTGCCGTGCTCTATTCGGCTATTTCCATCACTCTGCAATGGGCCAGTATCGAGAAGTTCGTGTACCCTCAGTGGACTTATCCGATTCTCGACGATGTGCCCCACTTGTCCATGGGCATGGATAAGGTCTTTTTTATGAACCTTGCGGGCTATATAGAGTTTATTCTTGCCTTTATGTTGATTTCGATGACAAGAATCAGTTTTTTGATTGGTGTACTCGGCTTGGCGGCTTTATTTATTATTGCCATTATTGATTTTGGCAAAATAGACGCCATCGGCCACTCGGGAATTATTGTCAGCCTAATCGTTTTGGCGCTGCGCGGCCCCTCCAAAGTGAATCAGTGGTTTGCAACTTTACACTCATCACCACTGATTAATGCTTTTTATGTCACTTTGTTGTATGTCGCTTCTTTAACTATTTTCTTTCTGATGTATTATGGTATCCGCTATGTTTGGTTGTTAACGACGACAACCTGATAAACTCATTGGCGCTAAAGATCACCTTTGTACATTGTTGTTTGTATTATATGAAAAGTTTGTTCACTATATTTATCGTTTTTTTGGCAGGACCCTTGTTAGCAGTTGAGCCTATTTTGCCGATACCTGATTCAATCCCCCACGATCCTCAGAAAGCGGAGTTAGGTAAGCAATTATTTTTTGATAAGCGACTATCCAAAGACGATACCCTTTCCTGTGAAAGTTGTCACTTTCTCGATAAGGCCGGGGTAGACTTGGTTCCTCGCTCTATTGGTGTTGGTGGACAGGTCGTTAAACGCAATTCCCCGACGGTATTTAATTCCGCACTCAACTTTAGACAGCTATGGGACGGCCGCGCTGAAAATCTTGAAGTGCAGATTGAGAAAGCCGTTGTCAACCCTAAGGTCATGGGTATGGAGTCATGGGATGTGCTTGTCGAAAAATTAGCGGCTGTCGACAGTTACAAAACGGCGTTTCAAACACTTTACGGAGAGCCCATCAATGCGGAAAATATCCAGCATGCCATTGCTGAATATGAGCGAACCCTGCTGACGACCAACTCTCCCTTTGATCAGTTTCTCAAGGGCAACCAGTCCGCCATTAGCGAACAGGCAAAGCAGGGGTATAACTACTTTAAAGCCTATGGCTGCGTCAGTTGTCACCAAGGTGCCAATGTTGGGGGCAACTTGTTTCAGAAGATGGGGGTGTTAAAAGATATTAACTTACGCCAGGGTCTGAATACCGATCTCGGGCGCTATAGTGTTACCGGGAACGAATGGGACAAACGGGTCTTTAAAGTTCCCAGCTTGCGCTTGGCGGCCTTAACGCCACCCTATTTTCACGATGGTTCAGTCGCTACACTGAGTGAAGCCGTCGATGTTATGATTGAATACCAGCTAGGACGAAAAGTACCAGAAGATCATAAATCCGCTATTATCGAATTCTTAAAAACACTTGTTGGTGATTTGCCTAAGGGGACTACACAATAATGAAACTTAATGTCCTACTCATCTCAATTCTTTCTCTGTTTGCAATAGCGCTTGGCTACAACTACTACCAAAATTATCAGAAGATTAATCAAGAGGGCTACCTGTCTACCTTAGAATTGATTAATGATTTGAAACAGGTCGACTCTGAGCTCAATACCCTGATGTTGAAATCCCGTTACGGCCTATTAGCGGATTACGACGAGTTGGCGCGACAGACAGTCTCTGCGGGTAATAAACTCCTGGAGATAAAAGAAAACAATGTGAACGGTTATCTGGATGACAATAAGCAACTTCAGGACTTGCTCAAAGAATATACAGAGCAACTGGAGCTTAAAACGGATTTAGTGGAAAATTTTAAATCGCACAACGCCGTCCTGAGAAACTCCATCAAGTATGCACCGCCGCTGGGCGATCAACTAATAGACATGTTGGAGGCAAAACAGCCAGGAAGTTCGAATCTCTTAAAAACGGTTAACCAGGCACTTTATCGATGGGCCTTGTATACCCAGAGAAATCAGGCACAAATTATTCAAACCAATGTCAATGGCGTGCTCGACCTTATGCCTCTTTTTGACGATCAAACGCCTTTGTTGGAATACAATGCCCACATCATCGCCGTTGTTGATGAGCAGGCGCAGACCCAGCGGTATTTACAAAATGCGCTGGATATCAATACGCGCAGTACCTTGGATGCCTTCGAGGCGGTTTACATAGAACACAACCTCAGTTTGCAAAACAAAGTGGCGGCCTTGACTAACTACTCCTTAGTTTTTGGCCTGCTGGCACTTGCCATCGCCATCTATCTGGTGTGGCGACTCCGGCAGACTTACTCCAAATTGGAAACCAAAGTGCAGGAGCGCACCCGCCAAATCAATGCCGCGTATGACGAGCTTAAAGACTCGCAACAGCAGCTGGTGCAGTCAGAGAAAATGGCATCTCTGGGGCAGATGGTCGCCGGTATTGCCCACGAAATTAATACCCCGCTTGGCTACGTCAACAATAATGTCTCCATAGTCAATGGCGCCTTTACCAGCATTCAGAGCCTGATGGGCAGGTTGCACAAAGTCTATGATGAGGTTGCAACCATCCCCCGCAACAAGGACGCCTTAAACAAAAGTATTGTCAACCTGTTAAAACACTATCGTTCAATGCGCAATGAAGAAGTGCTTGATGAAGCAAAAGAATTGCTGGACGACAGCACTCATGGTTTGGACGATATATCGAGCCTGGTAAAGAACCTGCGCAGTTTTGCCCGACTCGACAAACAGACAATCGAATTTTTTGATGTCAAGGTCGGCATTAATAACGCACTGAAACTGGTTAATAGTGTTATCAAAACCAAAAACATTGAAGTCAACAACAATCTGAGTGGCTCCGTGTTGCTAAAGTGTATTCCCTCGCAGCTTAATCAGGTTTTCTTAAATATTATTACCAATGCCGCCCAAGCCATTCCAGAACTAGGGGGCTATCTGGATATCGACAGTATCATTGACGATGAAAAATTTATCATCCGCTTCAAAGATAGCGGTGTCGGCATGGATGATGAGACAAAATCGAAAATATTTGATCCTTTCTTCACCACCAAATCCGTTGGAGAAGGGACCGGATTGGGAATGTCTATCAGCTATAAAATTATTAAGCTGCACAAAGGGGATATTGTTGTTGATTCAGAGTTCGATAAGGGAACCACCGTGTCCCTTGTCTTTCCTCTTGAGATCGTAGTTGAAGCAGATGCAGAAGTGACCGATTATGCCCAGACAATATAAAATACTTTTCGTCGATGATGAACAGCGTGTATTACGCTCCCTTAAATCCCTTTTTCGCCACGACTATGAAGTCTATGTGGCCAGTGGTGGTTATGAAGCCCTGGCCTTTCTGGAAAAGCAGCCAGTTGATATTGTTGTCAGTGATCTGCGCATGCCCGATATCGGCGGGGATGAGCTGTTATCCGTTGTCAAAGACCTCTATCCGCAAACAAAGCGCATCTTATTAACGGGCTATATCGATAAAGGCGCCATTGCAAATACCATCGATAGCGGTGAAATTTACCGCTACATCAATAAGCCTTGGAACATAGCCGATATTAAATCCACCATTGCCGATGCGGCCAAATCCATACAATCTCAACATCAGAATTCAGTGGAAAGCAAACCAAAAGTGGATCTGCTACAAGCCCTGTTTAAAGACGATGAATCCATTGAGCAAGAGCTGCGACGGGATTTAATGAAGACTGCCTTAGACTCTGAGGCCAGCGATTTTTCCTCTACAAGTGCCGGCACACAAGTCCCGAAAACATCGGCTAACAAGCGCACCTCGGTGCTATTAATGGACCCCGATCAAGGGGCGAGAAACTCCATTCGCGCCATTGGCCGCAGCCATGGCTTTTATATCTACGGCGTCAGTTCCCATATGCAGGCGGTGACCACCATGGATATTCGCCACGATATAGGCGTTGCCATTATCGGTATGGATACCGACCCTAACCAAACTCTAGAGGCGCTTAACCTCTTCAAAGAACATCGCCCCGATTTGGCCGTAATTGTGCTTGCTGATTTTATGTACACCGACGTGGCCATTAATTTAATGGAAAATGGGCATGTTTTTCGCTATTTGCAAAAACCAGTAAACTCTGATGAATTTAAAAAAGCCGTTATTTCAGCGATTAAGCGACACCAAATATTAAAAAAGGTCGATACTCTCAACGAACAATACACCATGCAGGCACTGGACGGAAAGCCAAGCAGTATTAACCGCCTGCGATCAATGTTTAATAAAATGGCCTAGTGCCAAGGGCTGCTTTTAATAAGCCAGTCGAACGCTAAGCCTTAGCAGCAAGCCTATAGCTAATTCTACGTTGATAGGTATTGCAACCGTAAACAGTAAACGGATCTCTCTCTAAGCTATAGTGTTTAATTGCCTACTATTACCAAAGGCTAATCACTTAACACTATCGCGGACATACAAAAGCCTGGTAGGCCTGCTGTCCATCTGCCGGATCTGCGTCGGCAACAATGGCATTGGCGCCCAATTTCAAGGCCTCATTTCTTGCCAGGCTCTGTAGTTCACTCAATACCTTGCCCTTGCCGCGCTTAACAAAGCCAATGCGGTCTTTAACACTAACTTTGATATTACCTATTTTCTGGCAAACCGTGAGTTGGTCGAGGGTGTTAATACTGACAGACTGGGCGGCAGGGTTCTCATTAACCCATGTACAGGCGCTAATCATCCATCCAGCGGCAATAATCAGTAGGTATTTCATGGTGTTGTCCTCATCAATAGCATTATTAGGCCCGGATTATGCCTAATCCGTCCCCCGCGAGAAAGCCCAATTGACAAGAAATTTGCCCTTAAATCGGCAAAATCCAAGCATCGGACCTGTTGATAGACATAGAGTTTTTATCAAGTGAGCCCAACGCGACAATGCCGTGTCGAGGTTTTAGATTGGGTACAAATATATAGGGCTGTTGCCCAATTCACCTTAAGATGTAAATAAGCGAAAAATTATTTAT
>JBCBZU010000469.1:0-2036 GCA_039815165.1 Pseudomonadota bacterium | reverse complement strand
AATCAAATAGTTCAGGACGAACTATTTGATTGCCAGGTGAATAGCACCATGTTTAATAGTGGTGTAATTCGTGGTTAAGGTCTTTCTCTGAGATCTTGTCGACAATATCGACGATAAGATCTTCTTGTTCTCGGTTTTGAAACTGTAGCGATAAGTTTATTTTTTCATCAGAACGCAACTGCTTTTTAAGGCCTATTAGCATAATGTGGTAGCCACCCGGCTCAAACAATAAAGAAGATTGTTTTTTTATGGTAATGGAGTCGATTTTTCGCATTTGCGTCAGGCCATCAATCAGCGCATGTTCATGAATTTCAACGTTCTCGGCTATGTCGGTATTTCCCCCTATTAAAACCCAGTCTATTTCATCAGTGTTTACGATCTCAAAGTAAACGGCTGTAGTGAGTACACCGGGGCTTGTTGCTTTTCCTAAAACGTGCCTGACGGTTTCGGTATGTTCGACTGTTGGAGTTGGTTTTGAATTGTCGAAAAAAAATAAAGTAAACAGCATGGCTAAGCCCACTAATGCAATAAGCATAATTTTATTTATTGGCATAATCGTTACCATTAAATTGTTGCCCAGTAATATCTTTACTATCATCTGCCAGCAAGTATGTGTACAGCGGGACAAGTGATTCGGCTGTTTTTACCGTAGCGGGATCTTCTGCTGGATAAGCATCAGCTCGCATTTGTGTACGCGTTGCGCCAGGGTTAATACTGTTGACACGTATTCTACTGACCTCTTCCAATTCATCAGCCAGTATCTGCATTAAATTTTCAGTAGCGGCTTTTGAAATCCCATAAGCGCCCCAATAAGCCCGACCCTTTAAGCCGACAGATGAGCCAGTAAAAATAACAGATGCATTCGGCGCTTGTTTGAGCAGGGGTAAAACAGCCTTGGTGAGCATAAAGGGAGCATTTAAATTCACCTGCAATACCCGGTGCCACACGCTTGATTGGTAATTATGGATGGGTGTTCTGTCGCCAAGTATCGATGCATTGTGGAGTAAACCATCTACACGATCAAAACTTTCATTGATGGCTTGAGCGACGGATAGGTAGTCTTCATCGACTGCACGTTCAAAGTCGATGGGAATAATGGCAGCTTGAGGCCATTGCGCATTGACAATTTCGTCATAAACCCCTTCAAGCTTTTCAACCGTTTTACCCATAAGGATAACGGTCGCGCCCTGGCTGGCAAAGGCTTTTGCCATGGCGCGACCAATGCCATCACCAGCGCCAGTGACCGCAATAATTTTATCGCTGAGTATATTGGCGCCAGCGCGATATTGTTTAATTTTCATTGGTTAATCGTTTGTTAATAATGGGCCATATTTCGTCACAGTGTTGTGCAACATGGTGTGCTTGCCACTGTGAAATATCATCTTCCGAGTGTATGTAACCATAGGCCGCACAAATAGTTTCGCTACCCGCATTTAAACCACACTGAATATCCCGTTTATGATCGCCAATATAAATGGCTTCTGCGGGTGTGCAGGCTATTTTCTCACACGCGAGCAACAGTGGCTCAGGGCTTGGTTTTGTGTGCGTGACATGGTCGGGGCAAATAAGTACGGCGGGAGGTGAGGCTAGATTTAAATCTTTTACCAGTGGTTCGCTAAAACGTAAAGGCTTATTGGTAATAATTCCCCAGTTTATGCCTTGACCGGTGATTTTCGATAATAGCGTGTCCACTCCTTCAAAAAGCACGCAGTGTTTACCCATGTGTTCAAAATAGATATCCAGTAGGCGCTGGCGTCTTTGTTCAAACCCACTATCGCCTTGCGCTATATTAAAGAGCAGAGTTGTTAGCGCGCGTGCGCCGTCAGAGACAGTTTCTCTAATATTTTTTGGGCTGGCATTTTGTACTTTATACTCGTCAGCCAATAGGTTTAAACTAACAATAAAGTCCGGTGCAGTATCCAGTAAGGTGCCATCCAAATCAAACAGTACCGCTTTTAGTGTGGGAAAAGCCATAAGCTACCGTGGTAAGGAGAGTATTTACTACTCAGTTTAGAGAAAAGAATACACTGTCATTT
>JBCBZU010000161.1:0-5654 GCA_039815165.1 Pseudomonadota bacterium | reverse complement strand
GGCTTTTTGCTTTTCTGGGGTGTCCAAGGGGATCACTGCACTGCGGTAGCCCACTGTAAATAAGTAATCAATCCAGGTGTGGCGCTCGTGTTTTAAGCTGTTCAATAAGGTATCTACAGACTCGGCATCCGTGGTGGGGACATAGTCATACTTATTGGCGGATAAATAGGGTAAGCGGTCCGGTCCTTTAAAAAAGTAATACCCCTTACCCTGTTCATCATGAGCACAGCGATAATGCCCCACATGGGGTAGTTGATAGACACGGATGACCCCACAGTCAATTAGGTGGGCGGCAGCAACATAAGGTGTTTCATTAAGGAGGCCGGCACTCAGCAACTGATAGTGATTGAGCAGGCTGAGCCAAAATTCTTCTCCTTTACAATGACTCACCCAAGAGGCAAAGGATAATGCATTCGCCATGGTGGCCGGTGTGGCTGATGATAGGGGGGTGCCGTGCCCCCTCACCACAAGTTGGCGAGGGAGTAATAGCTGATCCGGAACAATAATCGGTTCTGTTTTGATAAACATTGGCCTTTGTCCTTACGCCATAACCGTTGGTATTTGCCGTATAAAATAGCTTTATTGGCGCCAGTATTGAGATACGAATAATGTATTGGTGATAAAAAGGCTTTGAGCCGCTAGGCAATGGACTTTAATCACATTGGTGAAGCCGCGCAACCCCAAGCGGTGATTGATTAATTTTTTGCCTTTCGGATTTGCGTGGTGTGTGTTGGTATCCAGTGAAGAGACTGAGCCTTTGGCGTCAATTGATATTGCGCCTTCCTCAATAATATAAGGAGTGCATATACAGATAAGTGGGGTCAGATGAAACTTATGGCACAATAATCTTCGGCCAATAATCTTCGGCCTGCCCATTAGCCACTGTCGTAGCCAAGGCTCTTGACAAAAACTATCCACTCAGACACCGCTCAAAGCAAAACACTATAAAAACCGGATACCGCTCAAAGTTAAACCATTTAACCCTCATTACCCAAGCCCCCGTCCTCTGTCATCTGCCCCCCCATTGACCTTATGAGTTGAATATACGATCATTCTACTCAATAAATACAGCACCAAGCGCTTGATACTATGAGTCACTTTGCAAAACGGTTTACCGGTCTTTCTGGTATTGTTTCTTTAATGGAAGACTTAGGTGAGGCCTTAAACCAAAATCCCGATAGTATTTTTATGGGCGGGGGCAATCCCGCCAATATTGCTGAGGTTGAACAATGTGTGGCGCTGCACCTGCAAGCCATTGCTCAACACGAGCAGCGCTTGCATAAACTTATTGGGGAGTATCAGCCACCGCAGGGAGACCCGGCATTTTTATCGCTAATGGCTGAGTTTTTAAGCGAACGCTATGGCTGGCCTGTGACAGCAAATCATATCGCAGTGAGTAATGGAGGGCAGTCCGCCTTTTTTACCTTATTTAATATGCTGGCGGGTGACAATAGAGAAAATGATAATAAGTCGGTCTTATTGCCCATGGTGCCAGATTATTTGGGCTATGCCGATGCCGGTATTGACGACGATATGTTTAGCGGACGCGCTCCGCGGATACAGCCGCTCGATGCTACCACCTTCAAATATGCGGTGGACTTTGATCAATTAGCCATAGATGACACGACGGCGGCACTGTGTTTATCGCGACCGACTAACCCATCGGGAAATATTGTTACCGATAAAGAAGTCTCTGAATTAAAACGTTTGTGCCGACGCCAGGGGATTCCGCTAATGATTGATGCGGCTTATGGCAAGCCCTTTCCCGGCGTGACCTTTGTCGATCATGAATTGAGTTGGGATGAAGATACTATTTTAATTCTCAGCCTATCAAAGTTAGGCTTACCGGGCGTACGTACGGGCATTGTTATCGCCCACCCCGATATTATCAAACGATTTTCCCGCGCCACCGCCAGTCTTTCCCTGTCGCCGGGTAATCTTGGCCCCACGCTTTGTAAATCCTTATTGGCGGCTGGTGATTTAACGGATCTTTGTCAGCGGGTGATTCAACCCTTTTATCAGCGAAAAATGCAGCAAACCCTGCATTACCTGATTGAAAAATTTAACGGCACGCCGGTAAAAATACACAAGCCCGAGGGCGCCTTTTTCTTATGGCTTTGGTTTCAGGACTTGCCTATTGACAGTCAGCATTTATATGAGCGACTTAAGCAAAAGGGCGTATTGGTATTGTCGGGGCATCACTTTTTTCAGGCCCTGGCCGATAAAGAGTGGGCGCATCAATACCAGTGTCTGCGCTTAAGCTATTGCCAGCCCTGGCAAAAAGTGAAGCAGGGGATTGATATATTGGCCGAAGAGGTAGGCGAGATCTACGAAGGCAGATTTAGGGCAGGTCTGCAATAAACTTTTGTCTACAGCAAGGTGGATTATGCAGCCACACTATCGCCATCTGTCCAACCAGGCATCCATAACTTTGCGGGAATATTTATAACTCCCATAACTGCCATTGTAGCGCGCAAGGGCGGGGGCGATATTGCCTTTTTCCCGGTCTATATAGTGTTTGAGGATGGTGGTGCCGTAGCGGAGATTGGTTTCTAAGTGAATTAAATTATCCTGTGGTCGACCTATTTCATTTTTCCAAAAGGGCATAACCTGCATCATTCCCTGTGCACCGACAACAGAGACAGCGTAAGGGTTAAAGGCGCTTTCGATTTGAATAACCGCAAGCACCAGCTCCGGTTCCAGCTGTGCGCGTTTGGCCTCCATATGCACCAGGCGCAGTATGCGCAAACGCTCTTGTGGATCTTTTACATAGCGCTTGAGTTTATGCGACATAGCGGTTAACCAGACTTCTGCATCGAAGCGGTCCTCGAAGCTGCTGGATTGATCAATCGCTTTTAGGAGTTGATCGCGCAGCTCACTATCCACCGCCTGTCTGTCGCTGGCGCCTATGGCCATACTGGCCAGTGCTAAGGTCAACAACAGTATTAAGTGTCTTGATATCAGTGTTTTAACAATGAATAAACCCATGGCGATATCAAACGGTCTTTTGCAAAAAATCCATTAAGGTGTGCACGTCCACTTCTTGCTTATCATTATCGCCACGGCCTTTATATTCCACCGTGCCAGTCGCTAAACCCCGTTCTCCAATAACAAGGCGGTGGGGAATGCCCATCAGTTCAGCATCTGCCAGCATAACCCCCAAGCGTGCCTTGGCTTCATCCATATACAGTACATCATAACCCGCTGCGTTTAGCTCGGAGTAAAGTGACTCGCAGTGTTCGGCAACGGCAGGGGATTTGTGGGCATTGATGGGGATTAATGCAATATGGAAGGGCGCGATTGCCGTTGGCCAAATAATGCCGTTGTCATCGTGGTTTTGTTCGATGGTCGCCGCGACCACCCGGCTTACACCAATACCGTAACACCCCATAATCATGGTTTGCGCCCTGCCATTTTCATCGAGAACAGAGGCATTCATGGCATCGCTGTATTTAGTGCCCAGTTGAAAAATATGGCCCACTTCAATGCCGCGTTTAATATCTATTGTGCCCTGACCACAGGGGCTGGGGTCACCGGCAACCACTTTGCGAATATCCACGATCTGTTCAGCTGCAAGTGCGATATCACGTTCCCAGTTGGCGCCTGTGAAATGAATGCCCTCTTTGTTTGCGCCGCATATAAAATCGCTGAGTACGGCTGCGCTACGGTCAACATAGGTTTTTATTGATAACCCCCTGGGCCCTAAGGAACCAATCTTGCAGCCCAGCTCTTGTTCGATTCGATCTTCAGGGGCGAAGGTGAGTGGCTGGGCAATGTCTGCTAATTTTTCTGCTTTAATCTCGTTTAGCTGATGATCGCCACGCAGCACCAGAGCCACTAAATCCTGTTGCTCTGGTTGATGGTTCTGTTTATTGGCAGCACCTAAAACAATCAGTGTTTTAACGCTTTGCGCAGCCGTCACCTCAAGAAAGTTGGCGACGGCGTCGATGCTGTGCTGACCTGGGGTGGCGACTTCTGCCAGTGCCTGGCAGGCTTGCTGGCGTTCGCGGGTGGTGATTGCCTCTGCCAGTTCCACATTAGCGGCGTAGGCACTATGGGTGCTAAAGGCAATATCATCTTCACCACTGTCGGCCAATACGTGGAATTCGTGTGAACCAGAACCACCAATGGATCCGGTATCGGCCAGTACGGGTCGATAGTCCAAGTCCATACGACTGAAAATAGTGCAGTAGGTTTGATGCATTAAATCATAAGTGTCTTGCAGTGATGCCTGGTCAATATGAAAGGAATAGGCATCTTTCATAATAAATTCCCGCGAGCGCATAACACCAAAACGCGGGCGAATTTCATCGCGAAATTTGGTTTGTATTTGGTAGAAATTGGCAGGTAAGTGTTTATAGCTGCTGATTTCATTGCGGATTAATGTGGTAATGACCTCTTCGTGGGTTGGGCCGAGGCAATAAGGGTTTTGATGGCGATCCTCAAAGCAAAGCAGTTCGGGGCTTTGCTGCCAACGACCTGACTCCTGCCAAATGTCGGCGGGTTGCACCACCGGCATCAGCACCTCTTGCGCGCCAGAGCGGTTCATTTCTTCACGAATAATCGCCTCGACCTTGCGCAGTACTCTGAGCCCCAAGGGTAGCCAGGTATATAAGCCAGAAGCCAGTTTGCGGATAAGTCCCGCGCGCAGCATCAGTCGGTGGCTGATGACTTCTGCATCGGCAGGGGTTTCTTTGAGGGTGGCAATTAAAAAGCGGCTGGCTCGCATATCGTTGGGTTTCCGATGATCAAAAGCACTTATTTTACGGCCTGGCATTGATCAGGAGAAGAGCCATATTGCTTTTGTTTGTCAGCAATTTTCAAATTTGCCAGCGGCATCAAAAACTGGCGAGGTTGGGATCTATTTAATAGCGCTGGCCTTTACAGACGGCTAGTGTAAGCGGGCTTGCAGTAGAGTGTGCTGGAGGCAGGAGTGCAGTCGGCCCCATCCCCCCCTACCGCAATGGGGTGGGGCAGTAAAACTGCACACCAGAGAGTTTATTCTGCCATCTCTTTAAGCTTTTTCAGGGGGCGGATTTTAACGGCGGTGCTGGCAGGCTTGGCTTTGAAGACAGTCTCTTCACCGGTAAATGGGTTGACACCTTTACGGGCTTTTTTCGCTGGTTTTTTAACCGTAACGATTTTCATTAACCCAGGCATCACAAACTCACCGCAGGCGCGCTTCTTGACGTGGCCTTCAATGATGTCAGTCAATTCATCAAGTACAGATTGAACCTGCTTTTTGGATAATTCGGTACTCTCTGCAATTTGAGCCAGAATTTGAGTTTTTGAATAGCGCTCAGCAACCGCTTTAATTTTTTTAGCGGGCGCTTCGGCCTTTTTGGCAGTGGTTTTTTTCTTGGCAGGAGCTTTCTTTTTAGCAGCTTTACGTGCGGCCATAAAATGTACCTTTTTGTAATTGTCTGTGGTTGTTTATCTGTTGTTTTTGGAACTGCGACCATGCTAAGAGCAGTTGACGCTATATATATAGCATAAAATCCGGGTCAGCAAGTAAAAATAGGCGTTTTTTCGTAATTTTATTCGTTCGAGCATAGAAAACGCCGCTTGTGTCTTTTTACATTGAGACCTTTGCACGAAAGCCATTTTGCTCTTATGCGGCGTTAAAAATGTACTCAATCGGTCATTTATTACCT
>JBCBZU010000363.1:0-2910 GCA_039815165.1 Pseudomonadota bacterium | reverse complement strand
GTCAGAAAAAGAATTGAAGATAGCAGCTTTTCAATTACACCAAGCCGTAGAACGCTACTTCGCCTGTATCTTATTGGTTTACAGCAATTACCGCCCTAAGACTCATAATATAAAAGCACTCTATAGTTTCGTTACCCAACATGCCGATCAATTAAAAACTGTCTTCCCCCAAAATACCAAACTCAGTCGCCGCAATTTTCAGTTACTGAAAAAAGCCTATATCGAAGCACGTTACTCCGATAAATATGAGATTACTGCAGATGAACTGCAATGGCTGGCGGAACGAGTCGATGAGTTAAAAACATTAACGCAGAGCCTGTGTACAACTAAAATTAGTGGGTTGGAAACGGATTAGCGAGAAAGGTGTTTTAAGGGGTTTTGCTTTTTAAGAATACGGGTAATAATAATGTCTTCCTGATCAATACGATAATAAACCGAGTGTACACCGCAAACGGTACGCCGATACCCCACACAAATATCGTCAACGGCTGGATAGAGTTGGGGGGCTTCAACCAGCTCACCAAAGCGCCGTTGTAAATTGTCGTAATAGGCAATTGCTGCCTCTATACCGTAGTCATCAATCCCTTGATCAAGAATACCGTCCAGATCATATTCGGCTTCTACCGTCAGCCTGTAACCCTTCATAGAAGCTGCTTTCTTTTTAGAATGGCCTGCTTAATCTCTTCGGGGGTTCGAATCCCTCCGGGTGCGCCATACCATAAGGGTTAGATAGTAAATAACTACTGACCTTTTTTCTTAATGCCTACATTTTGACTACAATCGGTTTTAGCATTCCTTTTTACCACTGTTACTGTAGGCGTTTGAGCAATATTACGGTTCAAAATACTCTCAACTGCTGCGATTAATTCCTGTAATTCTGCTGCTGAGTAATGTGTCGTAATATCACCATCTGCATGACCCTATAGCGCTTTGCGCGTTTCATTAGAAACCCCTGTGGCTATTAATCTGTCACCAAATGTATGTCGCAAATTATGCACTCCTGTTAAAATCCCCTTCTCTATCGGTAGACCTGGGTTTTTCCAGCCTGTTTTCCATGGACTGTTATACAATCGCCGTATCGGTTTGCCCGATAAGAAAATAAATGGAGTGGATTATATGGTGTTCATGAGTGACCGCTTAAGGTTCAAAAGTAATTAGTAGATGAGTTTGGTTGAACCTGTTTGCGTTGTATGTCTAAGGATAATGAATTAGAATTCTATACTATATTTCTCTAACAAACTTCAGTGGGAGCACATTACTTATGTTAGTCAAATCTACTCGATTAATGAAAAATTGGGATGAATCTACTACCCAAGAATCAGGCAAGGGTTTGAAAACGTCTCATGCACTCGTTACTTATGAGTTGTCTGGTGATATTGAAGGTGAGTCGAAGCTGGATTATTCTATGGTTTACCTACCTAACTCTAAAACTTTATTTACTGGGTATGAATTAGTTAGTGGCGCTATAAATGGATCGAAAGGCAGTTTTGTGCTTCTACATGAAGGTATTTTTGATGCTAGTGGTGCAAAAATGACGGTCACCATTGTTGCCGATTCTGGTTGTGATGAACTAGAGGAAATTCAGGGCAGCGGTGAAATCGAATCTGATATTAAAGATCCAATGAAAGCCTACATGACTATAGATATCGCCTTGCCCTAGGCTGATTTAGCCTTAATATTTAGTGCTTTTTCAAGCTCAGTGGCTGAACGTATACCTGCAATAACATCAAAATATATTCCATGGGTGCTCGTATTATCTGCCACTGACCGGAGCAGTGATATGCGTTCGTTTTGTGCTTCTAATTTTGCCACTGCGAGAGTGCCTTTGTAACCTGGCATCATCAACATGTCGCGATCTTTGGCAAAATGTTGAAGCGATTCGTTGAGCTTTGGCTGGTCATGAATATTGTTTTTAACACGTGAAACCAATAACTCACTTTGAACAAGTGCGTCAGTGATCCCTCTGGCTGTGATTGAATCTTTATGGTGTCCGGCATCGCCGACCAAGGCCCATCCTGGTCCAGTTGCCTGGCGGAAAAAGTTTTGTTGATCACCTGTTCCCCATAAACGTTCTGATTGCTTCGCGGACTTCAGTCGCTTAAATAAATTGGGCGCTGTAGTTTCAATAGCATTCATATGCCACGCCATGGCAGATTTTCGAACCCTGTTAAAATCATTCTGGGGGAAATAAGTCGCAACTAATACGCTTCCTGTGGTTGGAACTGCACCTACCCACGAATTTTTTCCTTCGTAGAGTTCATAATCTGGTTTCAGCCCTTCCCAAAATGAATAGTAGGCGCAGGTTAGCAATGGATCTTGATGAGTTATTTTAGAACCAACAAGGCGGGCAACCGTCGAACGCATTCCATCGGCACCAACAATTAGAGCTGCACTTTCAGTGGTGATTTTTTTATCTGCATTACGTAACTTAACTCCGCTGCAGCGGCCATCTTCCCACTTAATATCAAGTAGGGAACAATTTTCTCGCAATTCTACACCAGCTTCTTTTGCTGCTTCTGCCATAATGCTATCAAGCACGTAGCGACGTGGTGCATAAGCATTAATCTGTTCATAGTCTTTACTTATACCACCCTTGATAACAATATCGTCTGCTTGAAAGCGAGTCGTAGGGATAGCTGGAGTACCCGATGCAATAATTTTATCGAGAACTCCCCAGCGCTTCAGTCGCAGACAGCCTGGTTGGTGAATATAGTTGGTTGATAAAGTATCTGATGGAAACTTATGGCGATCAATTAGAAGAACTTTTAGCCCCGCTTTTGCTGATAGCAAGGCTGTTGAAGAACCCGAGACACGTGCACCTATAATAATTAAATCATACATAATCTGTTGCCTCTAGTCGGTTTTTCTTTGGCTGGTTTTTAGCCGTATTTATTTTTTCGGCGGAAGCGT
>JBCBZU010000202.1:0-4811 GCA_039815165.1 Pseudomonadota bacterium | reverse complement strand
GCGTTCTTAACCCCCTGATTAGCTTTGAGCCCTGATGACTGAACACACCTTCAACAAAGATGCGCTGGAACTCACGGAAGCGCTGATCCAACGCCCCTCAATCATATTATATCGCCTTGTTTTGTTGCTCCACTTCCAGGCAGGGTAGAACAGGCGGTTAGATATACAAGTCCAAAAAGTAAGGCAAGCGAGCGCAGTTTTACACAAAGTTGATGCAAAGAGTGTTTCAAAGAGCGTTGCAAAATGATTATTGTAATTGTCGATTTATTCATATGAAAGCGCGATAGCATCGGCCAGTTTGCCTTTGCGCCCGTAGCGAACAGGAAACAGTTTGGCGAGTTGTTTATAGCTGTCTTTTACTGGTTGATCATAAGTGCCGTCTTTGATTCTAGAGATATTAATTTCATAAAATTCAATGGCTTTATCTTCCAATGGAAAGGCAAGGTCTTCGAGAAGAATTTCATACTGCTCTAATTCTTCCTGATTCAACTGACGAGGCCGTTCTGATGCCAGTATGTCTTCGCTAAATTTAAGATAAATATTGCCAATTTCATAAGTGGATTCTGTGGTCAAATTCGGCAGATTATAGCTGGACGCGTGGCTATAGAAGCTAACTGCCGCTTGCATGGCTTGTTTTTTTCTGGCCAAGCTGTTTTTTAAGGGGATGGTTAGTGCGCTGCTGGTAAAAGTCTGGTGTTTGTTTTTGGCCAATGCCAGTGCTGCGTTGGCAGCAATAAAGTTAGTTCTATCGGTCTTGGTGGACTTTGGGGTACGTCTATCGGTGCTATGGATTTTGTTTGCCCAAAATAGTGCTTTGTTTTGCTGCTCCACTTGTTGGTATAGCGCGATTAATTTATTCATGGACTCCAGATATTGTGGATAGGGTAAGCGGTAGTTATTTGCATAACGACGATAGGAGCGAATGGCCGCCTGCCAATCCTGTTTGGACTCATAGAGTTGCGCTGCTTGGAATAGGGCGGTGCGTTTGGTATCACTGTCCGAGTCTGCAGACGATATGTTTTCCAGTACTTTGGCCGCCTCCAGTGTTTGATCGGACTGAAGATAGGCAAATGACAGTTTTTGGGTGACATCATTACTGTGTTTATGGCTGGGATAAAGTTGTTGGAATGATTTGCTGTAGCGAATGGCGTTTAGCCATTGTTGTTCTTGGATGGCAACGGCAATGGCATCGTATAGACCGGTGGCGGCGATGCTGGAGCGTGGCGTCAAATCACTGACTCGTGCAAAATGTGTGATAGCGCTTTTTTTGTCGCCAGCGCTTATTGCTGCTTCCCCTTGTTTGTAAACCGACAGTGCTAATAAGTCTTGAATCTCATTGTTGTCGGCCTGTGCTAGTGTGCTTGAGTTAAGTAGTTGACTATAGGTTGATTCTGCATTGGCGTACTGCGCTAAATTTAAGTAACTATTTGCCTCTATAACATCCAGTTTATAGCTGAATTCTGCGCCTTGCCTGGCCTTGGCTGCTGGCAATAGCTGAATGATAGCAATGGCATCTTGGTAGCGTTTTTCAGCGTAAACCAGAGTGGCGGCATTCAGCATAATTTCCGGGGTTTGCGCATTGTTTGGATAGCTTTCAACAAATAAGTGAACAAAGCGAATATGCTTATTAAGCCACTTTTGCTTATTGTCGAGACTATTTCTATACAGAGAGTCAGAGGCAGTAATCGTTGCATAAGCGGCAGTGCTGTTTAAAATCAAGTCATCGTCATAGGCGGCGAGCTCATAATAGTAGAGGGCCTCTGCAAGCTTGTCGGCTTCTTCAAGTAGTTTGGCATATAAATAGTAGACATTGTCTTTTTTTATCGAGTTGTGAAAGTGTTGTTCCGAGCGCTTTGCAGAATGCTTTAAGTACCGCTGGTACCATTGATTGGCTTGATCAAAGTCTACTCTTTTTCGGTTTCGATAATATTGTTCGTGGTAATGCTTTGCGGCAATAAGCATATTGTCCATCAGTGGTTGGTGAATCATTTTTTGTAGCGTCTGTTGTTGTGGGTTGTTATCCCAGAAATGACTGTCAGGATTATATTCTACATAGAATCGTTTTAGCGCTTTTTCAAACTCTTTAAATAATTTACTTTTTTTCCAAATGTCAACAACTTTTGAGAGGGCGGCAGGTGTATGTTCCGAATTAGGTTTGTTGTTTATAAACTGCCTGAGGCTCTGTGCAGCATCAAAATAGCGGCCCTGACTTGAATAAATATCACTGACACTATTGTAGGCATGGTATAGATACCGTGATTCTGGTGTTGATGCAAAGTATTGCTCGATTTCATCGCTGCCCCCCAGATAGACAAAGGCTAAGCCAACCGCTCTGAAGTATTCGTTAAATAGTTCTTGTTCGCTATTTTCTCGATCAGTACTGTTAGCGAAGTCGTGATAGGTGATTGCCTCTATATAGTCGTCAAGGGCTTCAAGATAGAGCTGTTGTTTGTATCGCGCCCAGCCGCGTTTAAATAGCGATCTCTCATAAAAATTTTCACTAAACGACGAGGATAAAACTTCGGTGTAGGCATCTTCTGCGTTAATATAATGACCATTGATAAATGCATCTTCGCCTAATCTGAATTGCGCTTCAGCATAGAGCTTTGACTGCGGGTGTTGATTAATTAGTTGTGTTAATGTGGCAATGGACTTTTCGTGCTCACCTTGCTGAGTATAGATATCTGCTAATCGATATAGATGTTGATCGTTACCGTCATTGTCGGGGTAGTCTGTTATCAGGGCTTCAAGTAGGTTTGCGGTAGTTGTTAATCCTTGTTGATAGCGCAGTTCTTCTTGTGCGTCGTCCTGTTTCGATTCAAGTAGTTGATCAACTACGTCTAACTCCAGTTCGGCCAGTCTGTAGAGGGCGGATGAACGCGAACGCTCGCCTTTAGGCGCCGATTCAATATACTCCCTATAGGCTTGCCTTATTTCTTCGTTGGTCTTAGGCTTAACAAATACTTTATTGTTTGTGCTTTTTTTATTGTAGATATCAATGCTGCTTATGGTATTGCTGTCTTGTTCTTGGGGCGCATTGCTGCATGAGAAAAGCATAAGTGTAATAGTGGCGATTGCACAGTAAGCCATGTGACAGCGCTGTACCGATGCGTTGAGGATTTTAATAAGAGCGTTATTGTTTGTCATAAAGATTGGCCAGTCCGAACTTTGATTGACTAAGATAACTGTTTAAAATGGCAATATTTTTTTCAATAAGGGTTTTTGCCATTGCGCTATAGGTTTGGTCGTAAATATTTTTTAGTGACTCTATTTCTTTTAGTAATGCGCTGTCTTTGATATTGTCTTTGTAATTGTGGATTGCGGCATATTCTTTAAAAAACGCATCGGGATAGTGTTCGCCAAAGTCATAACGCTGGTTTTCTATGGTTGTGTAAGGCTTTGCCGCGTTGCCAAGCAGTTCGCTAGGATTATTTTTCAGTTGAGCGAGTAATTGTTGCTGGCTATTGATGCGTGCTTGAAAATAGTTGATTTTTTCATTGTAGCTTGCAGAGGCCAGAGTGCCTTGATTGAGTCTTCTGTAGGCAAAGGGGGTTAGAAAATGAGATTCATCAATATAGATATCGCTCACGGGCTGACTTTTAAGATAATCCAGCGAATTTAAGGCACCGATATAGTCTTGCTGTCCTAAAGCACTGAGCGCAGTGCCCAATAGAGCGCGATTGGTGTGCTGGCTGTCCAGTTCGACTTGCCTAAAGGCATCTCGCGCATAGCGATAAAACTCTTTTTGCAGAAATGAGTAGCCCAGTATAGTGTAGAGCCGATTGTGTAGTTCCCGCTGCTGTTTATTTTCTTTATCGTATAGAATTTTGCCGAGCATATCGTGAGCATCTGACCACCATTGCTGTCGAATATAAGCGATAGCTAAATTGGTTTGGGCATAGGCGTAAAACTTTGATTCCGGTGAAACTTTTTGGTAGAGTCTAATCGCTTCTCTATGCTTTTTTCTATGCTGTAATATAATGCCTTGCAGTACCCAAAAAAGATTCCGCTCAAGCCCTGACAAGGATCGCTGCGGCAGCGCTTGCAGGCGATTTTCAGCTTGGGTGATATTGCCTTCGAGTAAATAGTGCTCCGCTATATAAAGGTCAATGCTTGCAGCAACTGCACGGTTGTTTTTTTCGATTGCACTATAGAGAGTATTGGTTATTTGCCACTGTTGATTATTGATCAGGGTTTTTATGAAGAAGGGGGTTAATTCATAGTCAATAGTTGTACTTAATATGGATAAATTATTGTATATTGTGGCAATGGCCAGCATATCCTGCTGTTTGTTTAATAGGATATTGACCTCTGTATACAATTTTTTAATATCCTTTGCTTTAAAAATGCGATTGCTATTATCGGCAACAAAGTGTTTGTACACTTTGGCAGACAGGCTTTGGAATTGTTGACTGTTTTGCGTAAATATTTCATGGTTTTTGTCCTTTGCCGAAACCAATGCTGTAAACAGTAATAGTATAAAAACCAATAGGCAGAGGCAAAGCAGCTTGAACTGCTTGCTGACGATATTATCCGTTGCTGCTGATCTGTTCATTTTCAGTGACTAAAATAGTAAACAGTGTGATCACTCGGCCTGGATTTCATAGGAAAAACTGCCTTCCTCATCGTGCACGCCGATATGTATTTTCGATATTTTTTTGCCCTCGGCCAATATCGCTAAACACTCAGTGGCCAGTTCAGGGAGTACTGTTCGGTTAAGTATATTTTCTATATTTCTTGCGCCGGTATCAACTTCTTGGCAGCGTCCGACAATATGCAGGATCACGTCTTCATGATAAGAAAACTCTGCT
>JBCBZU010000431.1:0-2467 GCA_039815165.1 Pseudomonadota bacterium | reverse complement strand
CTTTTATTACTTTTCCTACTTTTATTACTTTTCCTACTTTTATTATTTTTATATCACCAAACATTTGCACTATTTCCATGTTATTTTTTCTTATTTTTATCCGAAAGAATAATATCTAATATATTTTTTGTTAAAATGTGATATACATAAATTGTGCCTTATGCAATTGCCACAATACGAAGATTAATGCGTTACACCAAAAACTTAATCTTTAAGTTTTATATTCATTCAAGTGCTACACGCGCGACAAAAATATTCCATTTACCTAAGTATTAGCAATAATCAAATTTTCAAGCAAATTATTTATTTTTAATCATGGATAGAGAATATTTTTACTCATTTATTAATGGAAAAGGAACCCTAGATTACGAAATTTACTTAAACACAAAGACACTACTTTCCTGCCAAAAAGATTTTAAATATTTGTGTAATTCAGATGAATTACAATTTCAAATAGTTCACCAGTCTGAAGAACTATGGATGAAACTAATTGCTTATACACTTTTAGATATTGACGATTATCTTCAGCAAGAAAATACGCATCGAGTAATTACATTGTTGGGTAGAGTTCATCGAATACAGAGAATCATGATTGAGCAACTTTCTGTTTTGGAAACAATGTCTCCCAAGGAGTATCAGGAAATTAGGGCTGTTTTAGGGAACGGTAGCGGGCAAGAATCCCCTGGATTTTGTACTCTCCTCAAAATGTATAAACCTCTATGGCAATCTTTTGTCAAGCATTATTTAAAACAACATAATCTCACATTAGAGAAAATCTATAATTATGACTATTCTCATTGCAATGCTTACGTAGTTGCGGAAGCATTAGCAGAGTACGATCAATTATTTCAAAAATTTCGCTATCATCATTTTCAGCTTATTTATCGAACTATAGGAGTAAAAGCCAAATCTCTAAAAGGGCGTTCTGTTGATTTACTTAATAAAGGAATACGTATGCAATTCTTCCCGGAACTTTGGGAAATACGTAATCAAATGACTGATGATTGGGGAAATAACTATGGATTTGTCAGAGAATCTATCGGTGAAGCGGTTATCGCCGGTACAGCTATGAGCAGACGGGTGCAGTTTCAGTTTGGTACCGCTTTACCGGCAGGGAAAACAGGCCATGTCGGCGGCGGTCTGGGACAAGCGTTGTCGCGCGGCGATGTGGCGTTAGTGCCACCAACGAAGACTATTGGCAAAGACGGAGAAACACTTGTCATTGATGGCATTACATTCGAATTTATGGATGCCAGCGAAACCGAAGCACCGGCCGAGTTCGTTTTCTATCTACCGCAATTCAAGGCTTTGCACAGCGCCGAAGTAGCGACGCGAACCTTCCATAATGTGCTGACGCCGCGCGGAGCACTGGTGCGTGATACGCTGAAATGGAGCAAGGTTATCGATGCCATGTATGCAAAATATGGTGCGAAGGCGGAAATCTTGCTGGCCTCCCATCACTGGCCAACCTGGGGCAGTGAAAATGTACAGACAGCCCTCAAAAACCAGCGGGGTCTTTATCGCTATGTGCATGACCAGACGATACGTCAGGCCAATCAGGGTGCGACCATGCATGAATTGGCGGAAAATATCGGGGAGCCTGATTTTGCCAAAAGCGATTTTGGCGTGCGCGATTATTATGGCACACTCAATCACAATAGTAAGGCCGTCTATCAGCGCTATTTCGGCTGGTGGGATGCGGTTCCGGCAACCTATCATCAACTGCCCCCAGTCGAGGCTTCGGAGAAATATGTCGCTGCGATGGGCGGAACGGAAAAGGCGCTTGCCGTTGGCGAAAAAGCCTTTGATGCCGGTGAATATCGTTGGGCCGCGACTGTTTTCAACCATATTGTCTTTGCTGATCCAGCCAATGAAATTGCCAGAAAATGGCTAGCCTCCAGCTATGAACAGCTCGGTTTTCAGGCCGAAGCAGGCACGTGGCGCAATATCTATCTTGTCGGTGCCAAAGAATTGCGTGAAGGCAACAAGGGCGCCGGCACCGTCACCAGTTCCAACGCCAAAGTGCTGAACAGCATAGCGGCTATCGACCTGTTTGACGCCATTGCCACCCGTTTCAATCCGGAAAAAATGCAAGGTGGTGGCGGCATTATTCAGTTCACCTTCGCAGATCGCAATGAAGCGATTAACGTTGATTTCGGCAAAAGCGTGATGTTCCCGCGTGCGGGCACGAGCGAAGCGGCGACTGCCCAGATCGGGATCAGTCGGACCGACTTTACGCGGCTGTTGCTGCGGCAGGCCAAGCCGCTGGAACTGATCCAGTCCGGCGCAATGACGGTCAGCGGAGATACCGCCCTTATGGCAGCTATGTTTGGCGCACTCGACCCGGTAGACCCGCAATTTAATATCGTGACACCTTGATCCCAATCAACCCAAAGGCATTGTAATGCAGCGTTTCAATTTTCCTGTGGTCCAGCCTGATCCGGCCCTTGAAGAGCTTCGCGCCGAG
>JBCBZU010000420.1:0-2524 GCA_039815165.1 Pseudomonadota bacterium | reverse complement strand
TCGTGGCTGGCTAAACGATATTAACGGCCTTCAGGATCCACTAGGCAGCCAGTTCGAAGGCATTCAGCCTGAAGAAAAAATACCCGCGAAAGTGCTGCCCTTCCCTGCGGGATAAGCGTAATCCTTACCCGCTATCTTTGCACATTATCTTTACCCACTCTGCCTACATTCACAGGCAGAGTTTACCTTTTCACTTTATAATGACGATTAATCCCGATTGCTCCGTTGAAAGCGACGCAGGATGCCTTGTGAATGGCAAAAACCTGACTAATTGATTGGCAGTATCTGATTTTCTTGGCCAGGCGCATTGTGCACCTGCTGAGAATTTTGTGATTCGCTCGACCATCCCGAAAAAATCGGCTGACAGCTCAACTTAAGTGAAAATCATTTAAAATCAAATACGACAAAAACTGACGGTTTCACTCTACGGGTGAAGCCCTATTGCTCCCAGAGTGGCCTTATGAAATTCTGTAGTTACTGTGGTTCCTCCGTTTCCTTTAGCATTCCCCAGGGGGATAACAGGCATCGCTATGTCTGCGACAATCATGAATGTGGCGCCATTCACTACCAGAACCCTCGCATCATTACGGGCTGCCTTCCCATATATGAAGAGCAAATTTTACTGTGTAAACGTGCAATTGAGCCTCGTTATGGTTATTGGACCCTGCCCGCAGGCTTTATGGAAAATGGAGAGAGCACAGAAGAAGGCGCCATTCGCGAATCGTGGGAAGAAGCCAACGCCACGCTTGATATTGAGCACTTGTATACCTTGTTTAACCTGCCCTACATTAACCAAGTGTATTTTTTTTACAAAGCGCGACTCACTGACCTCAAGTTTGATATTAGTGAAGAATCACTAGAAGTGAAATTATTTACAGAAGATGACATACCCTGGGATCAACTGGCTTTTCCCGTGGTCGATAAAACCCTAAAATATTACTGTGAGGACAACAAAAACAATCACTTTCCCTTTCGCACAGAAACACTGTATAAAAAAGTACGACAAGAACAATGAAGTTAAATTGTGATATGGGCGAGGCTTGCGGTTACGATGCACAACTAATGCCGTTTATCGATATGGCCAATATTGCCTGCGGTTTTCACGCTGGCGATAAAACCACGATGGATGCCACAGTAGCGCTTGCGGTACAGCATAATGTATTGATAGGCGCCCACCCGGGTTATGCAGACAAAGCCCACTTTGGTCGCAAGCCGATTGATTTAACAGAGAAACAATTACGCGAATTACTGATCGAGCAAATTGAATTACTCAACAGTATTTGCAGACAACACAAGACCTCAGTGCACTATATAAAACCTCATGGCGCGCTCTATCATGCAATGATGGCCAATACGAATACTTTTCTTGCCATTGTTGATGCCTTATCTTCCCATTGTACCCATCTACCGCTGGTAGTGATGGCCAATGAACAACAATCAGCCTTTGCCCGTCGTGCAAAATCCAAAGGTATCTCCCTGATTTTTGAAGCCTTTTGTGATCGCGCTTACGATGATCATGGTCAACTTGCCCCGCGCCACCAGGCAGGCGCAATTCTGCATCGGCAAGAGGATATTGACCGGCAAATACATGCGCTGATCAATCAGCAGTCGGTGACCAGCATTAATGGCAGAATAATACCTATTAAAGCCGAAACAATCTGCGTACATGGCGACAGTCAACAGGCAGTGTTTTCTGTGCGTGCTATTCGAGACTTATTAAATCAACGCGTTGGTCACAAAAACAGTATCACTGGCTCACCATGAAGGTGGTAAGGCTTTCAGAAAATACTGTGCTGCTTGAGTGTGATCAAACGGTATGCCCTAAAAATTTAGACAAAATTATCCAGGTAAAATACTCAATTCAACAAGCATTGGGTGATTACACCATCGAGATTATTCCTGCTTACGCCTCCGTCCACATCACTTTTAATCCATTAAAGATAGACGGAAAATCATTGATCGATGCCATTAATGCCATGCTACCGCATTGTCAGAGTCAATTAAGCCCGCATCAAGGCAAGTTAGTCGATATCCCTATCTACTACGGCCAGGAAGTGAATTATGATGTAGACTTTATTGCCAAACACGCAAACATAAGCAGTCAGGAAGTGATTCAACGTCACCATTCTAAAATTTACACCGTTTATGCTTTGGGTTTTGCACCAGGCTTTGCCTATTTGGGTGATATTGATCCACACATTGCCACACCAAGACGTAAAACACCGCGGCTTTCAGTTCCCAAAGGCAGCTTGGGAATTGCAGAGACACAAACTGCCATTTATCCCGATTCATCGCCCGGTGGCTGGCAAATTATAGGGCGCACCCCCATGCCAATGATTGATTACAAACGGGAAAAAATGTCGCTGCTTGAAACCGGTGACAGGGTTAAATTTTTTCCCATTAGCAAACAAGAGTTTATCTCCATGGGTGGCCTGCTTTAGATGGGCTTAAACATCATTAGATCAGGCCCGCTGACCTTGTTACAAGACTATGGTCCTGCGACGTGCGAACCGTGTTGCCCCGG
>JBCBZU010000403.1:0-2708 GCA_039815165.1 Pseudomonadota bacterium | reverse complement strand
TACTTACCACAGTATCGCCCTATTATTAAAAGATGGGCGCATTATGGCAGGTGGTGGCGGCCTCTGTGGCGGCTGCCCCATTAATCATTTTGATGTAGAAATATTAACCCCACCTTATCTGTTAAATGCAGATGGCAGCCCTGCGCAGCGCCCTGTGTTTATGAGCACGCCTATTGACAGTATTGGTTTAGGACAACAGCTTAGGGTCTCTATGAATACCAGTGGCTCTCATGATTTCGTATTGGTAAGAACCTCTGTAGTCACCCATTCAATCAACAATGATCAACGTCGTATTCCCCTAGACCTTATTCGCCAACGTGGCAGAGAATTTACCCTTGCGATTCCCGCTAATGCATCGGTTCTACAGCCGGGTAATTATTATTTATTTGCAATCAATGATAGCGGTGTCCCCAGTGTTGCCGATACCGTAAGAGTCAGACCGAATACGGAAGAAGGCACCCTAGTAAGACTTCTTGACCACCATGCCAATTATGTAACCGCCAATCGCTCCGGTCGGATGTCAGCACAGTTTAACCCCTTAGCAAGCGACGATCAGTTTACTCTAGTGAGAAACAATGGCACAGTGTCGCTACTGTCGTCCTATGGAAAATTTGTCAGCGCACAACCTTCTGGGCAACTGCAAGCCAATCGTGACTGGATACTCTCCTGGGAGCGCTTCTCCGAAAGCAATAATAACAATGGCACGGTTTCGTTTCGAAGTGCATTTAATCGCTTTATCGTATCGCAACCTAATGGGAGTGTACTTGCTGATCGTACTATTGCAAGCATTTGGGAACAATTTGATTTAGTGCCAATCCCCGACTCCGAACGAGCCATATACCTTACCTTAAGTGATATTTGGAATCACTATTTTGAAGTCACTGCAGATGCCCGACTCATTTCCAAAAATGAAGTCGCGACCAATAACGCAGTCTTTAAACTAGTCGATGTTGGCGCTGGTAAACTGGCATTGCAATCGATTGTTACGGGTCATTATGTATCGGCACAGCCCTCTGGCAAATTAGAGGTCAATCGCACTGCTGTTGGCCCCTGGGAGCAATTTGGTCTGATTCGTAATAATGACGGCACCATTGCACTGGAATCTCATTTTGGTCGTTATGTCTCTGCCCAACCGAATGGCAGTGTGGTTGCTGATCGAACCTGGATACAACCTTGGGAAAAACTCCGCCTAAGTTTTGATTAAGAATATGATTAGCGTTCACTTAAAGTGGCTGGCGGTACTATTGGCAGGCGCTACCGTATTCTATATGGCGACTAACATAGAACCTAACACGGAACCCAACACAGCACCCAAGATTTTACCCACTGCAAACCAAGCCATAGCCGATTGGCGAAACAGTATTTTTTGGGACCAACAAGGTAGGCAGCGTGTGTTTAATCAGTTATTGACCAAGCCAACTGTACTCTCGTTCACCTTCACAGGCTGTGGAGTTTATTGCCCTGCACAGACAGCAAGTCTTTCATTGCTACAAAAACAGCTGAATAAGGAATACGGGCATGGCGCGTATCAAATTATTTCCGTCTCCTTAACGCCTTGGTTTGACAAACCAGAAACAATGGATAAATTTGCAGAGCGTTTTTCAGCAGATTACCGCAACTGGCATTTTTTAATTGGATCAGAGGAGGCCACTCGACGATTAATTGAGGAAGCCGGGGTTAGCATTATCGATCACAGTAAATCTGGTGTGGCTGATATTGATCATACAACCGATGTCTATATTCTAAATACTGATGGCACTATCGCCAGTAGAATTCTCGGTATTCCACTGGATGAGCGTAGTATTACAAAAAATCTTCATGAAAAAATCATTCAGCAAAAAAATAAACAATATAATGCTCTTTAACTGCATGCACCCCCAATTCAGTTTCGGCTATGCGGTGAAACTAATGGGAATCAGAGACTCTGGCTCTATTGGTTCTATTGATTTTTGAAACTTGGTAAAGCTGTCACCCTTATTTCCGTCCCCCTATATGCGTTAGCTTTCTTCCGGCGTAATCAATGTTAAATTTGGCTGATAAGTTTTAAATCTGGCGGTATCGCGTGTGACTAATGGAATATTTAAATGCTGTGCATGTTCACCAATGTAAAAGTCTGGCATGGGTGATTTTTTGCCGCCTTTATTTTTTCGGTATTGTCTAAATACCTGACTCACATTAAATGCAGCCGGCAGCGGAATACCTTCTATGGTAATTCCGAGGGACTTTAACGCTTTTTCCAAGGTTTCAGCATTATCAAAATTAAAGGCGACTTCCGTAAAAATAATGGTATTGATGATAAGCTGGTGGTCAGATGAAAGGCTGTAAAGCGTATCGGCTGACCAGTCATACCAATTTGGATCATCATTGAAGATGTCTAATAGTACACAAGAATCTACCAAAATTGACGACAGCTCAGCCACGGGTTAACTTCATTATCTCATCGGTGGTCATTTTTCCTTTTGTCAGACCTCGAGCTTTGGCAAAGGGATTGTAGGTGCTTTTGTTAATTAACTCGACATGATTATCGACGATAACAAAATCGACATCGCTTTCACCTGGCTTGATACCCAGGTATTCTCGGATGTGTTTAGGGATGGTAGTTTGGCCTTTAATGGTGACCTGACTCATAATGCAGCCCTTAAAGTATTACTTAATGCTTTAAATTGTAATACAAAGACGTCGAGTATCCAAGCCCTTAATCAATGAGG
>JBCBZU010000334.1:0-3174 GCA_039815165.1 Pseudomonadota bacterium | reverse complement strand
CAGGACGTATTCACAGCGTGTTTGAAATGACAGTGTATTCTTTTCAAGTGCCCCGTTAGTATAAGCACCCAAATTGATAGCACTTCGGAGAGATAAAATGTTAACGATTTTTGCCACAGGCGGAACCTTCGATAAAATTTATTTTGACGCCAACAGTCAGTTTTCAGTCGGTGAGCCACAGGCGGAGCCGCTGCTGAAAGAAGCAAATCTGGATATTGACTACCACGTCCAATCCCTTTTGGCAAAAGACAGCCAGGACATGACAGAGGAAGATCTTGCCGCCATTGGCAAAGCGGTTGCGGAATCCAATAACGACCATATTGTTATCACCCATGGTACCGATGGCATGGTGGCAACTGCCACTGCCCTGGCAAAGCAGGGTATTCAAAGCAAAACCATTGTGTTTGTTGGTGCCATGCAGCCTGCCCGTATGCGCTACAGTGACGCACCCTTTAATCTGGGTTTTGCTGTAGCGGCAGTTCAGTTGCTGCCCGCTGGCGTTTATATTGCCATGAATGGTCGAGTGTTTCCCCACGATCAAGTAGTGAAGAATTTGGACGCAGGTAAATTTGAAAGACTTAACTGAGGGATTTGGCGACATCTTATAACTGCTCAGCTATAGATCACACATTAAATCAATACAGATTTTCTTAAAAAAGCCTAAAGCCCGGATTGTCAGCAACTATACTATTAAATATAGAGTTCTTGACAAAGCTCAAGTGATTTTTCCGCTTTAATTGACTGCGTCGCTTAGGCCATTGTATCCAGGCAGTGGCGAATAGGTCCAGGCTGAGACGTAAGTGCTGAGACAGGCCCTGCAAGCGTGAAGTGATCCGAGAGCCATCAGAGAATTCGCACCCTTTTAATACCGTTGTCCTTTAAGGAGAAGCGCCAGTGAGTCAGACATTCAACGAAGTAAAGGCCGAAGATTTTATGAAATTTGGGGGTGAAAAGCCTGCCCATTTGTTAATTGAAGAGGCCCTTATTAAAATGGGCGGAGACGGCACTGTTGGGGGTAACTTCAAAAAAGAAGTCCTGAAAATGGCCGGCTGGACCGGTGGTGCGCTCACCACTTACGCCTCTCGTGCTGAGGTAGCGGCAAATGCGTTTAATCGCGTTCGCGAAGCGTTGGCCAAAGCCTCAACGGCCGAAGAGCTAAAAGACCAGCTCCACTAAGGCTTGCTAACGAGGCACTTGAAAGAATACACTGTCATTGCAAACGCGGATATTTTTTGCCACTTTATACTGTTCCAGCCCTATTACCAATGCCCTGTATTTTCCATCGACGCCCATGGTTCTTCTGATTGCAGGCCATCGCCCTTTTGTAATAACTCAATGGAAATTCCATCAGGTGATTTAATAAAGGCCATGTGGCCATCACGGGGCGGTCGATTAATGGTAACGCCACCCTCCATTAACTTTGTACAAAGCGCGTAGACATCGTCGACGCGATAGGCCAAGTGACCAAAGTTGCGACCACCATCATAGTCTTCACTGTCCCAGTTATAGGTCAATTCAACCAGTGGGGCTTTGTCATGCTTGGCTCGTTGAAGATCTTGCGGCGCGGCTAAAAAAACCAAGGTAAAGCGACCCTTTTCATTTTCATAGCGGCGTGTTTCCACTAGTCCCAGCAAATGGCAGTAAAAATGTATGGACGCATCCAAATCTTTAACACGGACCATGGTGTGAAGGTATTGCATTACTTTTCCTCCTATTGTTCCAAAGGTATTTGAATTTTCTTTATAAAAAATTAATTTTTAGGGCTTTTTTGTAAGCTCTTTTTATAAGCTTTTTTATAAGTTATCAGTAAAGTATTTTTACTGCCATATCAATATTTTGTGTTAAAACAAGTGATCAACGGTGGTTTTTAGGGCAGTCAAAATAATCCATACGGCAATAGCTTGGCCCCAGTTTACGCCACTGATCGACGTCCACATCAAACGCGATAATGCCTGAGGTCGGCACATTAGCGGTCTTTGCCCCTAAAAAATTGGCGAGCTCGGTGATCGCTGGATTATGGCTAACCAAGCCTACTCGCTTATAGTTTTCAGTTAATGCGTGAATAAAAACCATAAGTGTTGAGTCAGAAAAAGTATAGAGTTCACGAGTAGTGACGAGCGGAATATTTAAGGTCTCGGCAATTGGCTTGGCGAGGTCAAAGGCACGTGTCGCGGTGCTACTAAATAGCACATCAAGCGACTCGCCTTTCGCTACAAGGCTTTGAGCCATTAGCGGCGCATCGCGTTTACCCCGTTTATTCAAGGGGCGATCATGATCGCTAACAGAGGGAAAGTCCCAGCTTGACTTGGCATGGCGAATAAGTAGCAGGCGTTTTACATGCATGTTATCTCGACTCCCGAGGTAGCTCCAGCGCTAAAGATGATTTTTTAATTCCTCAATAAAGTGGTCCTTTTCTTTCACGTAGTTACCCGACGAGTAAGTAAAAAATGCTTTCTCGCTATCTTTTAGCGGACGGATTTCTTTAAATGGGCTGCCCATATACATATAGCCACTCTTAAGTAATTTGCCCGGGGGCACCAGGGTGCCAGCACCAATCACCACATCATCCTCTACTACCGCGCCGTCTAAAATTGTTGAGCCAATGCCAATCAGTACGCGGTTGGCGATTGTGCAGCCATGTAAATTCACCGAGTGACCGATAGTTACATCATCGCCGATGGTCAGTGGCCAACCATCGGGGGTAAATTGACCTCTATGAGTAATATGCAATACCGAGCCATCCTGAACACTGGTACGTGCACCAATGCGAATCCGATGCATGTCCCCACGGATAACCGCACAGGGCCAAACAGAGCTATCATCAGCAATCTCTACGTCACCAATGACGACTGCTGCGGGGTCTATATAAACCCGCTCTCCCAATATGGGCGTCTTGCCTTTGTAAGAACGAATGCCAGAATAGAGTGAATTTATTGAGGACATAGTAAAAAACCCCATAGGGATATGCTATAAAGTACCGTGTTAATAAACAACGATGTTAACTTTCTCACTGAATAAATTAAAAATGACCAATCCATTACTTGAAGAACACCCCTTACCGCCCTTTGCGGCTATTAATATTGAACATATCAAACCGGCCATCGAGTCCCGTATACAGCAGGTATGGGATACCTTACCAAAGAGAAAGTAGACAAATCTGTTTACGCTGAAAAT
>JBCBZU010000477.1:0-1933 GCA_039815165.1 Pseudomonadota bacterium | reverse complement strand
TTAATTAAGGCGGCCAAGGCAATCGCTTGTTGTGACGCTGTGGTCCCATCCGCCATACCGCTGAGGGCAACATCATTAATAACCAAATCACCTTCGATAATGGCCGCGGTGCCGCCGGCGGTGAATAAGGCACTGGTGATATCGCCATTATCACGGTCTTGAAGACCCAAGCCTTGGGTAATATTGTCAAACTCAGTACCCGAGGTTAAGTTGGTACTACCGACAATGTCGATATCAATATCGCTGATACTGTCATCAGTAATTTCCAAAGCCAATTGGGCCCGGTAGGCGTTGGTTCCCAAACCGGCAGCGGTGGTGGCTTCGGTGCCCGCAGTATTGGACGCGGTAATCGAGGCTGCGGTATCGGAGGTCATCTGTAAGCGGCCGTTATCGCCAATTGTCGCCGTGACGACGCCACCGGTGACATCGGTAATTTTTTGCGCCAGCTCGTTCATATTCCCCGTATCTGTAATTCGATAGATTTGGGCTTCACTGTTTAAATCACTGATGGTTAAGATAAGATCAATGTCTCTCAGCACACCGGTGCCATCGGCAGACGCGGTTAACTCAACAAAGCTGGTCACTTCTATGCCACTGACCGCTGCATTGACGGCGTCTAACAGGTCATTCATATTTTCAACACCGGTCAGATCACCCACATTTTGGCCATTAATCGATAGTGACTGCCCACTGCCGGCGTCATTGAGAATATCATCGCCCAGTTGCGAGGCGGTGGTATTCATGGGGATGCCAACCACATCAGCACCATTGCCGCCACCCAGAGTGTCGGTATCCATAGCGCCCACACTGAGACTGATGGTGTCCTCCGACTCAGAACCGACCTGTAAGGTCACATTGCCCAAGCTGCCATCGAGTAAGACCTGGCCATTAAACGTTGTACTTTCTGCAATACGATCCAACTCTGATTTTAATTGCTGCACTTCGGCGTCCAGAGTCGCTCTATCGGTATCGGAGTAAATGCCATTGGCCGCTTGAATGGAGAGTTCGCGCATTCGCTGTAATATATTTGTGGTTTCATCCAGTGCGCCTTCTGCAGTTTGAATCAAAGAAACCCCATCGTTGGCATTGCGAATCGCTTGGTTCAAGCCCAGAATTTGAGAGGTCATACGATTGGCAATGGCTAGACCAGCCGCGTCGTCGGCCGCATTATTCACTCGTCTTCCTGAAGACAGACGCTCCATCGCCTGATCCATATCCATACCTGATCTCGCCAATTGTCGTTGCGAGTTCAAGGCAGACACATTCGTATTAATGACTAGTGGCATAACTGTCTCCCATTAAAAATCTAGTACCAATTCTGCACCCGGTAACACCAGGCTTAGGGTTCACTGCAAATAAAATGCAATGGCTCAACAGCTAAAATGCAAGCCCTGTGCCAGCTAACTAAAAATGGAGTTTTAGGGCGTAAATCAGCCATAAATCACTATAATAAGTCTATGGATTATTTTTTCCGGCAAAGAAGACTGCAAACCATTGCCGCTTTGCCGCTTCATCACCTTGCCACTGACTAACGGGGCGCGTGAAAAGAATACACGGTCATTGCCAACAGGCTGTCAATACGTCGGCTCCTGCCTCCAAAAGTTTGCAATGACCGTGTATTCTTTTCTCTAAACTGGGTAGTAGGCAACAATAGTAAATTGCTTTTTTGTGACGAGTCAGTGCCCGCCCATAAACCAGGGCTGTGGGCAGGCGATCGCAAAAAAGTCCCAACGTTCACAGGCATACGCATGATCGATCTCTATAAAAAATTATTGGCAACAACCCAGAGTATGTGTGAAGCGTGTAAAAACGAAAATTGGCGTTCGTTAGAAACAATTTAACAACAACGACAGAGTAGAGTGTCACAGCCCAGCGGTGCCGCTATATTGGTTCAAGGCCTGATCGATCAGGGGGTCGAATTCGTCTTCGGCTA
>JBCBZU010000027.1:0-11155 GCA_039815165.1 Pseudomonadota bacterium | reverse complement strand
CTTGGGCGTCCATTGCGGCCGTAGGTTCATCCAGAATCAGCACGCTGGCGTCGGTCCGCATAAATGCCCGGGACAAGGCCATTTTTTGCCACTGACCACCGGACAATTCTTGTCCATTTTTAAACCAGCGGCCAAGCTGGGTGTGGTATTGATTCGGCAATTGTTGTATAAAATCAGCGGCTTTGCCCCTTATTGCGGCCTCCTGCCACAGGGGTTCTTGCTCCAGGCTGTCAACCCGACCAACGCCAATATTTTCACCCGCAATTAATTGATAGTGAATAAAGTCCTGAAAGATAACGCTGAGTTGTTGATATAAGGCCTCACTATCCCACGCGGATAAATCTGTACCCTGAAAGACTATTCTGCCTTTACTGGGCTGATACAGACGAGTCAACAATTTAATTAAAGTGGTTTTTCCCGAACCGTTTTCACCGACAATCGCCAAACTGTCACCGGGGCGAAGATGAAAGGACAGGTCCCGCAAAGCCGGCTGTGAAGCGCCCTCGTACGTAAAAGACACATTTTCAAAACGAATGCCATCCTCTGGTTTTGCCCCAGACTGTACCCCACCGACTCGTTCACGACCCGGCTGATCCAAGTATTCATATAAATTAGACAGATACAGATTGTCTTCATACATTCCGCTAATTGCGCTGAGACTGGCGGTTATTGCCGCTTGCCCCTGCTTGAATACCAGTAAGTACATGGTCATTTGCCCCAGGGTAATATCACCGACAACTGTTGCAATAATGACCCAGGCAAAGGCTATATAAAAAACAACGCTGGCAAAAAAATCCATTGACAAACCCCATGTGTCTCTACGCAAAGTCAGCGAACGATCCTCTTGGTACAGTGTGTTAAAGATGGATTGGTAGCGATTCAGAAAAACAGGGCCGAGGCCAAAGAGTTTAATTTCTTTGGCGTTATCCTCCCGTGCCAGTAGCGTTTCTAAATAGCTCTGCTGCCTGGCTTGGGGGGAACGCCAGCGAAATAAATTAAATGCCTTACCGGAAAAGTAGGCTTCCACAAAAAAACCCGGCAAGGCTGCCACCACCAGCATGACGATAATCCACGGCGAAAATTGCACCAGCAACACGCTAAAACCTGCTAAGGCGATGGCATTTTGCATCAAACCGAAGGTTTTATTGACCAAGCCCAGCGGCCGGGTAGACGCATCTCGTCTTGCTCTGACTAATTTGTCATAAAATTCCGAGTCCTCAAATTGGGCCAGGCTTAGGGTTTGCGCCTTTTTAAGAATCATCCAGTTGACGCGATGGCCCAGCAGCCCTCTAAACAAGGACTGAATAACAGAAATACCGCGCTGAACGCCCAGCAGCACCATAACTAAAATAGCTTCCACCAACAAATACAGCAGCAAACTGTCACCAATAGCATTAACCCACTGAGACCATCTGGCCGATTTATCGAATAATGGTTTAAGCGCTTGATAGTGCTCAGAGGCCGCCAACACACCGTCTACGATCAACTGGCCCAGGTAAGCGATCACTGTCGGTAACAGGCCCGCAAAAACGGTGAGTAAAGCCAGTAAAATGGTGTAGGGTGCGGAGGTTTGCCAGACCAATTGCAAGGCCTGTCGGGAGTAGGAAAATACGCCAAAAAACCGTAAAACCATTGCTTTAATACGCATATTGTCTATAGGGACGCCCTAAAGTGAACTATTCTTAAAGTATGAAGGTGCAAAACGGCTTATGAAAACACTGATTTACCGACTGCTGGGATTCCTTGCCCTGGGCTTGGCCACTGTCGGCGCGATACTACCAGTAATGCCCAGTACATGCTTTGTCATACTGGCCGCCTGGTGTTTTGCCAAATCCTCTCCCTATTGGCACCAACGCCTGGTCGATAGCAGGTGGTTTGGCCCCACGCTCCAACAGTGGGAGCACGAGCGCTGTATTTCACCCAGAGCGAGGCTCATTGCCATTGGTTCTATGCTGGTATTTGGTACGCTATCATTTTTTATCATAGACAGCCTGTGGCTACGCATACTGCTGATGCTACTGATTTGTAGCGGCATTATCTCTGTCCACTTACTGAGCAAAAATCGACGTCGAAATACTTGCCCTATCAATCATGAAAAATAAGCCAAACCCGAGATCTTAGCACCGGGAGATTTGAAAACAATGGCCTGCCTGCCATCTGTGATTATTTTTCTATTGAATCTAAGGCTTACAATGTTGGCCCAAATCATTCGCTGAGCGAGTCTTTGTCAGGTGTTTCCAGGTCTTAGATATCTAACGCTTTGCGCAAGCTTTCCATACGCTTCGCATTCTCATCTTTGGAGAGGGGTGCTTCTATAGATTCCGGTAGCGCCAGTTGATCAATCGGGGGAAGTGCCTGACCAGATAAAATTTGATCGCAAAGTGCTTGATAATGTGCCTTGAATACAGGAAAGGCTACCGACTGATCGTTCCCCAATAAGAATTGCCACTGGCATCGCTTGCCAGCATAGTAGACAACGGGGTGGCTCCAGCGGTAGTTTTGCCGTGGAACAGTGGCATTGCAGGCCTCGACATAGGCGGCGTGCACATTGGGAAAGCGATTGCCTTCTGCCTCCTGACAAAATACCCGCATTTGATGGATGGTAGGCAGGTAGCTAAGTTCAGCAATTGCTCTCTTAGTGGCCATAAGCAATATTTCGCTGGGAAAATCCTTTAAGTTATCTAACCATAAATTTTTTGCCTGGGATTCTGTTTGCGCATTTTTATAAGCGGTGTGAAACTGGTTGTGAAAATTAATACTGAACAAGCCAAAAATTTGATTAATAGTATTCGCCAGCTCTGCTGACGGAAAGTGTTGCTTAGTTTGCCCAGCTTGTATCGGTAAGCCTTTCTTCGAGAGATATTTCTCTTGTGCTACGTGTTCCAGAATCGTTTTGCTGTCTTTCATTACTGATACCTTTTAAATAGAGTTCCCACTCGCGCTTTATATGCCTTAGAAAAATATTGTCCCAGCTATACATGGGCTCTGCTCGATTGGTCCAATATAAAATAAATTCAGAAATTTGTGCTTCAATAAAACGTCGGCTTACTCCAGACTGTACCTCAAGTATCTCCAGGCAGTCGCCCGAAGGCCGCCAGTCTTTGACAATGGGACGCCGTTCTTTATTTTGCTTAATGCCCAACTGCACAAAGCGCCATTGCTCAATAACGTGTTCGGCAAAAATGCGCCCCCACTCTGAATAGATGGCTTTTTTTTCTGTCCATTTATGGATAAATTCAGGGATGGACTCTTCAATAAAATGATAGTCGATACCTTGGCTGACATTGAGGTAATCCACCGTGTGTTTATCCGGGAGCCAATCCGGGCGAATCGGCGTACTTTTTTTCGATTCAATAAAAGGCGTATCCTGCTGTTGCCATTCTTCTTTTACCCAGGATAAAAATGGCATATCCCAGTTGATATGAGTCGTGCCCGAGTTGCGGTGGTAGAGACAAAACTTATTCAATACTTTGTTGGCAAAGGTGGCCGGGATCCCTTCTGCGGCAATTTGCTGCTGTAGCGCTGTACTCGGTTGCCAGCCATGGGGAAGCGGCGTGGCGCGGTTTTGTCGCGCCAATTGCGTCGTATGAAAAGCCCACTGGCGCTTGGTATATTGTATAAATTTACTACTCCACGAGCGCTGGCTGTCACCGTTTTCGCGCCAGTAGCGGACAAATTCAGGAATTTGCTCGCGGGCAAAGTGTTCGGGAACGTTTAACTGGCCCAGTGCAATATAGGTTTCCTGGTCAGGCTTCCAGGTGGCGGCAATGGGGCTGGCACCGGGTGAGATGTATCGGCGTCTTTGGGACTGTTGCGTCGATAAGCTATCGCGGGCGGCAGGTACTGGATGATTAAAGGCAAATTCCAGCAGTTGCGATTGTACAAAGGGCGCCGACTTGATCAATATAAGCCCTAAATCCCGCAGACGCTGGCTGATGCGCTGAATATCGTGTTGATCCCAAAAAGAGCAATGAGCGTGTAATTCATCGGCCTTGAGTTGATACCAAGTATAACCCTGACTAACACTGATTTGGCGCGAATCGGCCAAGTTATCCAGCAATGACAACAGAGTCGCCTCCTCCAGCCCAATAGTGGCCGCCAGTGAAGGGTATAGCAGAATAGGTTTTTCCGGGAGTAAAGAGCGCATCAGCGGATTTTAACACCCAGAACAGTGCTTCACTATTACTAAATCGCCGTTAACGCCATTTATTTCTGAAAAAATTGATCGCTGTTTGCGGTTTAACATTGTGTGAATTTCATTGAGCAAAGACAGAGTCTTTAAAATCAATGGGGTCAGAGTCTTTGATATTTCTATTTTTGACACAATCAGACACTCTTAACTCATTGAAATTCTGACACAATCAAAGACTCTGACCCCATTGAAATTATTATGCTGTTGGGCGAGCAATCCCACAAGAACCAAGTGGGACAGTCGTTTCCTTTATCGCTGACTTTACAGTGGTGAGCTGATACGTTTACTATCGCATTGTAAAACTTAACTTCTATTCTTCAGATGCGGGATATTTATATGATCGGGTGTTGGCGTCCACTGCTTACTTTTTTGTTGATGGGCTCGATAGGCGTGTCGCTTTCACTCCACGCAGAGCCCGTTGTTGAGCCCAGCGTATCGGTTCGCGGCGAGGCTGTTTTGCAGGTATCACCGGATCAAGTGACGGTGAGCATCGGCGTTAGTTCTGAGGCCGAGCAGGCTAAAGAGGCATTGGCCACCAATAGTCAATCAATGAATAGCGTCATTGCCGCCATCGAGAAGTTGGGCCTTGACCAAGCTGACTACCGCACTCGCCAGCTCAATATCCAAGCGCTGTGGTCTTCTCGTCCCCGCAACGCGGAAAACGGCTGGCGCCCACAGATAGTCGCTTATCGAGTAAGCAATACCTTAGAAGTCAAAACAACAAAGCTGGGCTTGTCGGGAGAAATTATTCAACAAGCCACACAGGCAGGCGCCAATACTGTCCACTCCCTTCGGTTTGATTTGTCCGATCCGCGCCACTATCGTCGACAGGCGATTAGCCAGGCGGTTGCCAATGCCAAAGCTGATGCCGAAGCGGTAGCCCGTGCAGCGGGCGTTAGCATAGCAGGTGTAAAACGTATTCATCTGGATCAGCAGCCCTCCATCGGTCAGGTGCGAGCGGAAACCGCTGAACTTCACTCCGCGCCAGCCAATATTGCTGCGCCACTACCACCCGTTAGTCCTGGAGATGTGACGGTGCGAGCGTCTGTGCTGATGGAATTTTGGCTTGGGGAACGCTAAATGGCCAAGGCAAAAAGCGCTTATGTTTGCAATGAGTGTGGAGAAGATTTTGCCAAGTGGCAGGGTCAGTGTTCCAGCTGTGGTGCTTGGAATAGTTTACGTGAGGTCAGGCTGGCGTCTGTAAAACCGATTGCATCATCCCGGGCGCTTGGTTATGCGGGCGAGAGTGATAATCAAGTCAAAACCCTGGCCGAGATTGATTTGCAGGATATCCCTCGCCTGTCCACCGGTGCCGGCGAGTTGGATCGGGTGCTCGGCGGGGGGTTTGTCCCTGGGTCTGTGGTTTTGATTGGCGGCCATCCCGGCGCGGGCAAATCGACCTTGCTGCTGCAAACACTGTGTGATTTGGCCGAGTCCCGAACAGCCCTTTATATAACCGGAGAGGAATCCTTACAGCAGGTGGCTCTGCGCGCCCACCGTCTGGATGTGGCTACTGATAAGCTCAATATGCTGTCCGAGACCAATGTGGAACAGCTAGTGCTCACAGCCCAAGAGCTGCGGCCCCGAGTGATGGTGGTTGACTCTATTCAAGTGATGCATATGGCCGATGTGCAATCAGCGCCAGGCAGTGTTGCTCAAGTGAGAGAAAGCGCAGCCTATCTTACTCGCTATGCTAAACAAAGCGGCATGGTACTGATACTGGTGGGACATGTGACCAAGGATGGCAGTCTGGCCGGGCCTAAAGTGTTGGAGCATATGATCGACTGCTCTATTTTATTGGAGGGTGAACAGGACTCCCGTTACCGGACTCTGCGCAGCAATAAAAATCGCTTTGGCGCGGTGAATGAGCTAGGCGTATTTGCCATGACTGAACAGGGTTTAAAAGAAGTGACCAACCCTTCTGCGATTTTTCTTCAGCGCGTCGACGATGTCGCATCGGGTTCGGTAGTGATGGTGATTTGGGAGGGTACTCGTCCGCTGCTGGTCGAAATACAAGCCTTGGTGGATGACAGCCATATGGGTAACCCGCGTCGAGTCGCGGTAGGACTCGACCAAAATCGTCTCAATATGTTGCTGGCTATTTTACATCGCCACGGTGGCTTGATGGTGGGAGATCAGGATGTTTTTGTGAATGTGGTAGGCGGTGTAAAAGTTGTCGAGACCAGTGCCGACCTTGCGGTCTTGTTGGCGATTATTTCCAGCTTTCGCGATCGCCCCTTGCCACAAACCCTGATTGCCTTTGGTGAAGTCGGCCTCTCTGGCGAAATTCGACCCGTCCCCAGTGGCCAGGAGCGCTTGCGAGAAGCGGCTAAGCATGGCTTTAAAAAGGCCATCGTACCGGCCTCTAATGTTCCCCGGCAGAAGATAGAAGGTTTGGAAGTAATTGCAGTGAAAAAACTAGCGGATGCCTTGGCGGTCATCGATTGATTTTTGTTGGATGGCCATAAAACACTCGAATCAGGCGCTTGAATCAGACATTTAAATCAGATAACGGAAATACACTTACTAAAGAGGGTATCGAGCCCTGGTTTATGGATGAGCGCCCGCCAAGAAAACCCAATGATTATGGGCGCCTTTACTGATGGTAGCTAAATAAGGCCAACAATTCCCTTTCACAAGCCGCATCATCACCCAAATTCAACATAATAATATTGCGTAAGTGGGTCATTCCATCTATATCCATTTCCAAAAATTCAAAACCATAAAACTGTCCGTTGCTGTGAGCTTGCTTGACTTTGATGCGCAT
The DNA here is from genome assembly GCA_039815165.1 of Pseudomonadota bacterium. Classification (GTDB taxonomy): domain Bacteria; phylum Pseudomonadota; class Gammaproteobacteria; order Pseudomonadales; family Cellvibrionaceae; genus CANLBN01. Next base: position 4,196 of record JBCBZU010000027.1, on the reverse strand, counting down.
CGACACTTCATTATCAAAAGAAATTTCAGCGATAACGGGCTGCTGCTCGTCAAAGGTAAAGGCAGTGGCACTGTTGATGAGTATGCCTTTTAAGGAGATATCAGCCACATGGCCTAACCACAGTTGCTGGTTTTGGGCAAGCTTCACCTGAGTAACAAACGGCACCCGCGTAAATTGGCGTTTTTCCTCGGTATGGTGATGTGGCTGCATGACTTGGCCTCGATTATCGGAGTTAGCGGTATAGAGAGTGAGTGCTCGTCCATCAACGATCATGGCTTGCAGTGACCAGTCTACCGCTAAACTTTTGCTGTGAACTGTTGACCCTTAGCCGTCAACTTGCTCATTTAGGCGCTGCTTAGGGCTTGTTAGCACTAAAGTGTAGAAGCCAAATGCCAAGTGCGCAAATTCACTCAGGTGCGGATGGGCTTGTACTTCATGCGCTGGGGCTGAGCCTTGTCACCTTTGCGGGACAGCAAATCCTCGTGGTACTCGGTGTAATTGCCTTCAAAGAAGACAATCTCGCTATCGCCCTCATAAGCTAGAACATGGGTAGCAATACGATCTAAAAACCAACGATCGTGAGAAATCACCAGGGCACAGCCAGGGAAGGTCAGCAGGGCATCTTCTAAAGCCCGCAGGGTTTCCACGTCAAGATCGTTTGACGGTTCATCCAGCAGTAATACATTGGCACCTTGTTTGAGGGTGTTGGCTAAATGTAAGCGGCCGCGTTCACCACCGGAGAGATCGCCCACGCGTTTTTGTTGATCGGACCCTTTAAAGTTAAAGCGACCCACATAGGAGCGTGATTGGACTTGGTAATTGCCGATGGTCAGTATATCGGCCCCGCCAGAAATCGCTTCCCAAACGTTTTGCTTGTCATCCAGGTTTTCACGACCCTGTTCAACATAAGCGATACTCACCGTCTCGCCGAGTACAATGTCGCCGCTATCGGGTTGTTCGCTACCTGCGATCATACGAAATAAGGTGGATTTGCCCGCACCGTTACCGCCCACTATACCGACAATGGCACCCTTGGGAAGGGTAAAGGAAAGATCGTCGATCAGCATGCGCTCACCATAGCTCTTGCTGACATGATGAAACTCAATGACCTTGTCGCCCAGGCGCTCACCAGGTGGGATATAAATTTCGTTGGTTTCGTTACGGCTCTGGAAGTCTTGTGACTGGAGTTCATCAAAGCGCTGTAAACGGGCTTTGTTTTTGGCTTGGCGTCCTTTGGGGTTTTGGCGCACCCACTCCAATTCGGCCTTAATTGCTTTTTGTCGAGACGCTTCTGTTTTAGCCTCTTGCTGCAAGCGCTGCTCTTTTGTTTCCAACCAGGTGGAATAATTACCTTCGTAAGGGATGCCGTGACCGCGATCGAGTTCGAGAATCCAACCCGCGGCATTATCGAGGAAGTATCGATCATGGGTAATGGCAACAACGGTGCCGGAAAATTCTTGTAGAAACTGCTCAAGCCAGTGGACCGATTCGGCATCCAAGTGGTTAGTGGGTTCATCCAAAAGCAGCATATCGGGCCGCGATAACAGTAAGCGGCAAAGTGCAACCCGACGTTTCTCACCTCCTGAGAGCTTGCCAACATCGGCGTCCCAGGGCGGCAAGCGCAGTGAATCGGCGGCTTGTTCCAGTTTATTGTTAAGGTTGTGTGCATCCCAAGCCTGGATAATATCTTCGTAACGCGCTTGCTGTTTGGCCAGATCATCAAAGTCGGCATCGGGTTCGGCATAGGCGGCGTAGACTTTATCCAAGCCTGCGAGGGCATCCAATGCCTCTCGAACACCGTCTTCGACATTGCCGCGGACATCTTTTTCGTTATCCAACTGAGGCTCTTGAGGTAGATAGCCGACTTTAATATCCGGCATAGGGCGAGCCTCGCCATTATAGTCTTGATCAATGCCCGCCATAATGCGCAGTAAAGTGGACTTACCGGAGCCATTTAGGCCTAATACACCGATTTTGGCGCCAGGAAAAAAGGATAAGGAGATATTCTTGAGAATTTCACGTTTGGGGGGAACAACCTTCCCCACATGGTTCATGGTATAAACGTATTGCGCCATATTTAAAGCTACCGTTAAGTTCACTGAATTTTTTGCTTGAGGTTTGCACGCAGATGCACAGCCCAGCGGCTACGGGCCGCTACGAAAAGGAAAATACCAGAAAATCGACGCCTTTGCGCCAGTATTTTGCTGCGACCCTTAAAATAAGCCCGGACGGCGTTTTCCAGGGCTAAGAATCTTGAATGAGAGTGGTTTTTCTCAGGCCTGAAGTACCAACATACGCCTATTTCAGCATTTATAAGGACATATAGAACTGGGTTTCTATATGTTTTTGTATTTACAAAACCCAATAGCATGTGCCATATTCCCTCTGCTAGGGTCTACACTTTTAAAGCTGAGGTTGTTATTGACATAATCCCCACTCTCTTTATTAATGATTAATGGCAATTTTGCGAAGGGAGAAACAACCGCTCGTGTTGATGAAGGTATGAGGTATTGTATTGGCCATAGGCAAACTCAAAAATAAACGCTTCAATGTTCGTTGTGCTCGCGGGCGCTTTGGCTACAGTAACCAACAGCAGCCCAATACCACGCTTTTAAACAGCGGCGAGAAGCGATTTATGGAACTCATGAATGCGTCTTACCAAGGTATTATTGTCCATAGTTTTGATTGGAAACCGCTGTTTGTTAACAAAGCGTATGCAGGCACTTTGGGCTACCTTCCCCAGGATATTCTCAATTGGCAGTCGATTCAACTGCTATACCCCTATGATGAAATCTTAAGGTTGAAAGGCTATTTAAATTCCCGGGTAAATAAGTTTTCAAAACAGATTGCCCCTTCGGTTTATGAGGTTCAGGTCAAACATAAACAAGGGCACCCGGTTATTCTTCAACATACGGTTAGCGTCACCTCTTGGGAGGGTTATCCCGCCGCGTTAATATCAGCCACCGATGTCACCGAAAAATATATGTCGCGCCAAGCACTGGCCTTAAGTGAAGAACGCTTTAGAGATTTTGCTGAAAGTGCCTCGGACTGGTGCTGGGAAGCCGATGAACATTTTCGTTTTACCTTTATGTCTGATAGCTTTGAGAGAATAGCCGGTGTTCCAAAATCGGCCATTATTGGCAAAACCCGCAGAGAATTTTTCGACAAAAATTTACCTACAAACTACAAGTTAAGCCCATCGGAACAGACAGAGTGGGACAAACATATCAATGACCTTAAAAATCACCTTCCTTTTTCCCACTTTGAATACAATTGGTTCGGCAGAAACGGTGAACTTCTGGTGTTGAGCGCCAGCGGCAAGCCGGTATTTGATGAGGCCGGTGAATTTCGCGGGTATCGAGGCACAGCACGGAATATCACCGATGAAAAGATGCTTTCCGAAAAGCTCAGTTTTCAGGCATCTCACGATGAACTGACAGGCCTGCTCAATCGCCGTTACTTTGATGAGGCACTGAATAAAGCGATTGAAGAGGCACAAGAGAGTAAAAGCGAGCACGTGCTGGTATATTTGGATTTAGACCGATTTAAAATAGTCAATGATACCTGCGGCCATGGTGCTGGTGATGCCTTGTTACAGCAACTGTCTCATATATTTTCATCCATATTCAGTAAACGTGACGTGCTCGCGCGTCTGGGCGGCGATGAATTTGCCGTGATTATGCGCAATTGCACCGTGAATCAATCGATGCGTACCACACAACAACTGCATCAAAAAATCGATGACTTCCGCTTTGTTTGGAATGGCAGGTCGTTTACTATTGGCATTAGTGCAGGTGTCGCCATCATCGATCAAAGCAGCGACAATGCCTCTCGCCTACTGCAAAATGTGGATGCGGCTTGCTATATGGCAAAAGAATTGGGCCGTAATAAAACCCATATATTTTCAGAAAACGATGATGATCTTTCTCGTCGCCAGAGTGAAATGCAATGGGCAGCGCGCATTACCGATGTACTCCCCAATGATGACTTTACTCTTTTTGTTCAGCCTATAGTGCCGATGAGTGGCGCACAAGGTGTTTTTTATGAGCTGCTGTTGCGCATGAATGACGGTGAGAATTTTATCTTGCCCACAGTATTTTTGTCGGCCGCTGAGCGCTATGACCTGTCGATGAATATTGACTATTGGGTGCTGAGAAAAGCTTTGTTTTGGCTTGGGTCCAACCCTAAATTATTGT
>JBCBZU010000416.1:0-2545 GCA_039815165.1 Pseudomonadota bacterium | reverse complement strand
CATCACTGCCAAAGTTTACATCCGTAGTGTGCAGGCCCGAATCGGCATTGATATCGATAAAAATGGCGGGCTTATCGCCCTTGATATGAAGCTGCTCGCTGGGGTCTGTGGTGCCGATGCCGATATTGCCGCCGGTTTCTAAAAATAAGCGGGTATCGGCCAGCTTTGATTCGGTAAAATTTAAACTGTTGCGATCAGCATCCTCGCTATCCCACAGGTCCATTTGCCACTGCGGGGTGCCGTCTTCGCTTTCATAGGTTTCCAGGCGATATATCGCGTATTGGTTTTCTTGCTCCGTGCCTTGGTTTTCGATAATGGTTTGTGCTAATCCGCGCACGGTATAGGGCGAGTGTAATTCAGTATCGGGGTTGACTGTGCCAATACCCATGCGGCCGTTGTCTTGGATAATCACTTTATTGTCCTGTTTGATCGTCATGTGACAAAGCTCTTTGCCACTAAAGGCAATGCTGCCAATGGCTAAGCGATTGCTGCCGTTGTCTGTGGCACCCAGCATAATTTGTAAATCTGATCCGCCCTTGGGATTACCGTCTTTGCGCTGCATCAGCAGAGGCTTAATGCTATCGGTTTTGGTGCCTTCAATTGTGCGCTCGATATAGTCTAAACCCTGGCTATCTTTAAACTCTAAGCGCCCATTAAAGAGGCGGACATCGCCGGTAATACGGGTATGCCCCTCTAGCCACACTAATTCCTTGGGCTTTAATTGACCTTTACATAGCTTGAGGTCGGCACTGTGAATATTGCCTTGCTTGCATAGGCTATCGTTGACTTGCGCCTCATCAAAAGGGCTGTTGCGTTCACGCAGGCGAATTACGCCGTCAGCCGCGTAAATGGATTCGCCCACACAGCCAATGAAACGGCGTTTGGCTCGACTTGCCAGCAGTGATTCATACACTTGGTCTGAGGTATTGGCACTGAGCCCGCTGTCGAATTGCGCTAAGGCGTCGGGATCGACCAGCGGCGCAAAGCTATTGGTGGCGGCAGACCATTTCACGTGGCCCAGAGGAATCAACCAGAAATCATTGTCATCGTCGACCGGCAGTTGTTGGTGGGCAATGGAGGCATCGCAGAGTAAGTCAGCCTCAGGATTGACCGCCACTATGGCTTCACGGGCATCATTGACCAGTGCTTGATTGACGGTGACACCGGATTGGCGATCCACAATACTGGTTTTGGCACCAACTTCGATCGCGAAGCTTTCGCTGACTCGACGATACTGGTCCTCGGCAGAGCAGACTTTAAAACCTTTGCGCACCGCCTCAGATTCACGTTGGGCGTAACGAATCCATATATCCACATCGCCACTGCCGGCACTGACAAATTTATCTGGACTAATCAGTGCGGGCCGGCTGACAACAATAATGCGCCCGTAGCCGTCAATGGCAACGCCAGGTTGGATATAGTATTCAACGGCGGTATCGGATATGGCTTGGGAAACAATGTCTAAACCAATGGCAATGCCCCAGGTATGCTGGCCGAGATTTTGTCTCGCGGTTGTTACTCGCAAGTATTCAACAATTGCATCCAGGTCGTCAGCACCAATATATTGGCCTTCAAAAAAGCGGGGGCGTTGTGCAGCAAAGTGGGTCATCGCTGTCTCCTTTTATAAGAGTGTTTAAGGCTTATTTTTTCTTGGCGGTTTTACTTAATGTGTTTTTAAATTGTTTAATTTGCTGGTTTTGTTGTTCAATAACGGCTTGCATTTGATCCAGTTGTTTAAGCATGTCTTCTTCTTTTAAATTCTCTTTTCTTAAAAGCTCTTTTTTTAAAAGCTCTGCCGAATAGTCAGGTGACTGACCTTGCAGCCTGTTTAATACCTCTGTTAGTTGCCTTTCGGTTTCTTGTTCGCCAATAATCGTTTTCATCACCGGCTTGGCTACGATTTCAGCCATCAGCACCAAGGGAATATTGTCGATTTCTGCTGGGCTTAGGGATTGGCCATCGGTGGGCAATTTAAATTTAGGGGAAATGCCGTTGAGCACTGCGCCTATTTGCAGCGGCTCCGCACCACGCTCAGCAAAACCTTGCAGTAGTTTGGAAAAATTGTCTGTACCTGTACCTGTGCCCCGACTAAAAAGGCTGGAAAAATTCACCCCGTTGGCCAACTCGGCTGAGGCTTGGCTTAAGAGACTGGATACAGAGGTCGGACCAGGGCGCATGGCTGCGCCAATATTGTCTGCTGTGGCTGTGGTCTCTGTATTGCTTGCAGATAAGTTTGCTGATTCGGTTACCAGTCCTGCTTCCGCAGGGTTGGCGTTGCCTGATGCTGCAGTGTTATCCGGTCGACCCAATGTGTCCCTAAACAGGTCAATAAGGGAGGCGCAGCAAAAGGTATCGAGTAGCTCTCGCAACAAGTCAGTCACAGAAAATATACCGAACCAGTGATCAATGGCCGGCCAGGTGACCATCATTTTGCGTTCAGTGGTCCAGTTGCAGATACTCAGTACTTTGCAGTCGCGGGCGCGCACTCTCACTGCCGCCAACGCCCGCCGCCACCTGTGATGCCCGAGTGCCGCTGGCAACAGTG